>JACPDI010000027.1:0-157510 GCA_016184105.1 Acidobacteriota bacterium | reverse complement strand
CGATCAGCGTCTTCCCGGTGCCGGTCGGGCCGATGAGCATGATGTTCGACTTGCTCAGCTCGACCTCGTTCCGGCCGCGCGACTGCTTGGCGATCTCGATCCGCTTGTAGTGGTTGTAGACGGCGACGGCGAGCTTCTTCTTCGTCTGCTCCTGGCCGATGACGTACTCGTCCAGGAACTTCTTGATTTCCTGCGGCGTCGGGAGCGCCGAGCGCTGGCCCGCCTTGTGCTCGAAGCGGTTGTCGTCCGCGATGATGTCGTTGCAGACCTCGACGCACTCGTCGCAGATGAAGACGGTCGGCCCGGCAATCAGCTTCCGGACGTCGTTCTGATCCTTGTTGCAGAACGAGCACCGGAGGATTTCGTTCTCGCCGTTTTTCTTGACCATGGGGCTAGTCCCTACGCCCGCTTGCGGATGACATCGTCAATGATACCGTATTCCTTCGCCTGGTCCGCCGTGAGGATGTAATCGCGCTCCGTGTCGGTTTCGATGCGCTTCAACGGCTGCCCGGTGTGCTCCGCCATGATCTGGTTCAGGCGCTCGCGCGTCCGCAGCAGCTCCTTCGCGTGGATGTCGATATCGGTCGTCTGGCCCCCCAGGCCGGTGACCCACGGCTGGTGGATCAGCACGCGCGAGTTCGGCAGCGAGAACCGCTTTCCCTTCGCCCCGCACGCCAGCAGCACCGCCGCCATCGACGCCGCCTGGCCGATGCAGTAGGTCTGCACGTCCGGCTTGATGAACTGCATCGTGTCGTAGATCGCCATGCCCGCCGTGATCGAGCCCCCCGGGCTGTTGATGTAGAACAGGATGTCCCGGTCGGGGTCCTCCGCCTCGAGGAACAGCATCTGCGCGATCACCAGGTTGGCGATCCCGTCGTCGATCGGCGTCCCGATGAAGATGATGTTGTCCTTCAACAGGCGCGAGAAGATGTCATACGCCCGTTCCCCGCGGTTGGTCTGCTCGACCACCATCGGGATCAACTGCATCCGCGAATCACTCATGCAGAACTGTCCTGACTCGTTGAGGTGCTGGGGATTGCGCAAGCGGGGGAGATCGGCTGCTACGCGTTCACAATTGTAACACGCGAGAGCAGGAAATCAATCGCCCGTTCCCGCCGCAACCCCGAGTACAGCCGCGAAAGCGCCCCTTCCTTCTCGAGCCGCGCGCGCACCGCGGTGGGCGTCCGGCCCGCCCGCTCCGCGTACCGCTCGATCTCCTGCGAGATGTCCTCCTCGGACACCGCGACGTGCTCCCGGCGCGCCACCTCGTCCAGGACCAGCGCGCTCTTGACCGCCTCGACGGCCGCGTCGCGCTGCCGCTCCCGGAATTCCTCCCAGTTGATATTGGCACGCATCGGGTCGATCTGCTGCTCGATCAGGCGCCTGACGAACTCTTCCAGCCGCCGGTCGATCTCGCGGTCGACGAGCGCCGCCGGCACCTCGCCGCCCACGCGCGAGGCGAGCTGGCGCAACAGGTCGCCGCGAACCGCGTGGTCGGCATCGTGCTCCTTGTGGTGCTGCAGGTCGTCGCGCACCCGCGCGCGGAGCGCCTCGAGCGTATCGAGCTCGCCCAGGTCCTTCGCGAACTCGTCGTCGAGCGCGGGCACGTTGCGCCGCTTGATGCCGCGCACCGTCACACCGTATTCGACCGCGGTGGCCGCCAGCTCCTTGATCGCGTAATCCTCCGGGTAGGTGAGCGAGAACGTCTTCTGCTCACCGGCATGCATGCCGATCAACTGCTCGTCGAACCCGGGCGGATTCGCCGGCGCGCCGATTTCCACGCTGATGTTCTCGTGGCGCTCCGATCTCGCCTCGCCCGCCTTCGCGGTCTCGCGGCCTTGCGTTGACTCGCCCGCTTCGGCGGGCAAAGGCCCGAGGGCCTTGCGATCGAGATCGAGCTGCACCGTGTCGCCGCTCTCGACCGCACGCCCCTCGACCGGCTCGTAGCGCGCGGCGCGCTCGCGCATCTGCTGCAGCGCCTGCTCGATCTCCTCATCGTCAATCGTCACGGACGGCCGGCGCACCGTGAGGGACCCGTAGTCGCCGGGATCGATCGGCGGCACCGTCTCGAAGGTCGCCGTGAACTTCAGCGGCTGCCCCTCTTCGACCAGCACGTCGCGGATGTCCGGCGAGTCCACCGGCTCGACGCCGCGCTCGCGCAACGCCTCGTCGACCGCGCGCGGGATCAGCCCGTGCGCCACCTCGTGCAGGATCTGCTCGCGGAAGCGCTGCCGCACGACTTTCGGCGGCACCCTGCCCTGCCGGAAGCCGGGGATCTTCGCCTGGCGCGAGTAATCGAGCGTGATGCGATCGATTTCCGCGTCAACGACGTCGCTCGGGATCTCGACGACGAGGTTCTTTTGCGTGTCTGAGATGTCAATGAACTCTGTTTTCATGTATCGGTGTCGGGGAAAAGGGGGACAGTCACACTTTTCTCACGTTTGCGCGAAGAACTCTGACGGTCCCCTTCCGCCTCCACGCCGCCGGCGCTCCAGCGCGACAGCCTTCGACTGGCCTGCCTGGCCGGAGCTCACGCTGCCGTTTCGACGTGAGCGAAGGCTGGTGCGAAAGGGGGGAGTCGAACCCCCATAGCCTTTCGGCTACCGGATCCTAAATCCGGCGCGTCTGCCAATTCCGCCACTTTCGCGGGCGGCGCTGCAAAACTATTAAGCGTAACACGGCTCCCTATTATTGAGGATGAGTGGGAGAGTAGTGGTGTCGAGGGCAGCGACCACAACATATTGCGAGCAACCAGCCCTACTGTTAACATTGTCGGACGTGGCGCCCATTCTCGGCCAGGACCCCTACCACGGCATCTTCGCGGTTACGCTGGCTCACGACGGCCGGCACCAGCTGCAGCGGCACCCGCAGCCACCAACCTCGCTGCCCGACCCCCGAACGGGGCGACAACTCGCGATCGCCACCGTGGAAGTCTCCGGGGCCGCGATCTGTCCCGCCTGCGAAGGACGCGCGCCGGGCGGGTTCATTTCCTTCGTGGCCGACGCTCGCATGGTCTACGCATGTCCGGAGTGTCGCAAGCTCGTCTGGCTTCGATCCGTCTGAGTCCCACCGCCGGGCTGTCGTGACGCGCTTCTGAAAACGCGGGCGGCGTGTATCCCGTCATGACACCTGTCTTGCGCGATCCGTGCGGTTCGGGGCAATTCGTGGCGGCGTGGTTTTTGCGGCGTTTCTTGCCTCGGCACCACACCGGCTCGACCGCCGGTGCTTCCGACAGGAGGGCAGCAAAGTCATGAAACGGATCATTCCGGCAGTTGGTATCGCGCTCGCGTTCGCGGTTGCGGCGAGCGCGCAGACCCCGGCAACACCCCAGACAGGCGATCAGACAACCAAGCCGAAATCGTCCATGGGCTCGAAGGCGATGGGCTCGAAGACGGTGACGCTCACCGGCTGCGTGAAGGAAGGGAACACGCCGAACGCGTTCGTCCTCACGAACGTCGACCTGAGCAAGATGACCGACCCGTCGACCTCCGCTTATTCGACGCCCCCACCGACACACACGGCACCACCCACACAGACGCCGCCCGAGCAGACGCCGCCACCCGCCACGGCCGGCACGTCAGGCATGGCCGTCACAGACACAGCGGCGACCGTCGTCCTGATTGGCGGCGCCGACCTCAAGCAGCACGTGGGACACCAGGTCGAGGTCACCGGCATGATGATGCACGGCAAGGACAAGAAGAGCAGAACGACCGGCACCACCGGCAGCGCCGCCGGCGAGACGACGACCGACACGACCTCGCGCCCGGGCGAAGCGGGCAGGGACAAGAACCGGCACACGCTCAACGTGCGCACCGTGAAGATGGTTTCGAGTACGTGCGGCATGTAGTCGACGAAGGTTCGCACGAAGGTTCGTACGCAGGCTCGTACGGGGGTTCGGGCGGGGAGGACCCGAAAAAAAGGAAAAAGGAGAAAGGTAAAATTTTTCCTTTTTCCTTTTTCCTTTAGAGAAACCGCATGTAAGGCCCGTCCCACCCCTGGGTGCGCCATTCATTTTCCAGCTCGCGCGAGCGGCGCGTCAGCTCCTTCGAGTCGCTGAACCACTCGACGCGCTCCGAGCCGCTCTCGTCTGTAATGACCAGCTCGTAGCGGTCCCCTTCGATCGCCTGGCGCACCTCGCAGCGCAGGTGGGTGCCGCTTCGCTCGTAGAACCAGATCATGCTGCTGGGCTCTGAGCAAATCCGAGTCCCTCGCGACCAAGGCTTCTCGAATCAACAACTTGAGCCCAACGGCGGTGAAACGTGAGCGTTACGCGCGTGTGCCGTTCCTGCACACTGACCTACGCATTCTGCAATTTACGCGCGAGGTCAGCTCGTGGCGCGCGCGGCGGCCGGTCCGCCCGTGAGGGCCGGGCCGTTGAACACACCATTGAAAAGCAGCTTGAACGTGCCACGCGGCTGCGCGCGGAAGTCGATCTGGCTGCCGTAGGTGACGACGTACCCCTTTCCCACGCGGAAGGAAACCACGTTCGCCTGGTCACGAAGAAGGTCTTCACCGAGCAGCCATCCGCTCTCGAGGATCGGGCCGCGCGCGGGATAACGCGAGACGACGTCAGTATCGATGCCGAAGCCGGGGCGGATGCGATAGGCCTGATCGGATTCGAAGAACACCGGCCACGCCGCCGGCATGCCCCACGCCACGGGGTGGGTCGTGTCGAACTCGTTGGCGAGCAGCGATCCGGGGCAGTAGAACACCGCGGTGGGTTCGATCACCCGATCGCGTAATGCGGCGGCGAGGCGCGCCGGGCTCGAGAACGCCTCCTTCATCACGCGATCGACCTCCGTGGCCGGCACGGTCTGTTGCGCGCGCCCGCCACCCCCCTGCGCCAGGAACCGGGCGCGCCGATTCGTTTCGGGCAGTGCCTTCTCGATTGGCAGATCGAGCAGCTCCCGCGCGGTGTCGGCGGCGCTGCCGATCGCGAGCAGCGTGCCTCCACCTTTCACCCACTCGCGCAGCTTGCTCCAACCCTCCTCGCCGGCGCCGAACGCCCATTCCCATTCGGCCTTGTCGTTCTTTGCCGGATCGAGCCCGCGGACGATGTTCTCGCGCGAGGTCCCCGCCGGCAGGACGATGACGTCGTACTTTGCCGCGAGGTCTCCCTTGAAATCCAACGACGACACGTACTGGTGGTTGAAGTCGTACTGCTCGAACAGCCACTTCATCCAGCCGGCAGGCATGTTGTTCGCCGCCTTGAACAGCCCGATACGCGTCTCGGGCTTGAGCCGGAGCACGCTGACGGAGAGCGGCCGGTCCACGCCCATCACGACAAGGCCGGTCTCGCGGGAAACCTCCTCGAGGATGCGCGCGGAGGCGGAGGTCGCTGGAATGATCCACGAGCCGGCGGCGAACGCTGCGCGGTCCGCCTCGAAGGGCTGCAGCGCGCGCGTGACGGCCGCGCGCGCCTTCTGCAGCTTCGCCACCGCGAGAAACGCCGCGTTCGACTCCGGTCCAATCACGAAGGCGTGCCTGGGTTTTGGGAACGCCGGCGCGCCGGCGGCAATCGCCGGCACCAGTTCGAGGTCGGCCTCGAACGGCGCGTCGATCTGGACGACATCCACCCCCATCAGCATGCCCAGCGTGTGCCCCGTCACGTCGTACGGCGGCTTCGGGGGGCCGCCGGGGAACAGGCGGAGATCCGGATACTTCTGCCGCTCCAGCATCGTCTTGGCGAACGCGCCCGACGGCTGCGCGGTGCGGACGACCCAGGATCCCGCGGAGTATTCCTTGCCGCCGGCGGTAAACGGCCTGCGCGCGCGGTGTATTTCCACGTCGGCGAAGCGGAGGAGATCGAGCAGTTCCTTCGCCTCGAACGGATCGCGCTGGGCCGCAGGGACGACGAATGCGTACGGCGCGGCCTTGCGCCCCGCCCAGTCCGCGTTGACGCGGTAGAAGTTCTCGAGCCACGTCGTCCGGTACTTCGCCATTTCGGCCATGCCGGCGAGCGCCACGGTCACGCCGTAGTCCACGATCTGGCGCAGCCGCCAGTCGCCGTGGTTGTACGGGAGCGGGAAGTTCGAGCGCGATTCCTGCGGGCCGAGCGGCTTGTCGGCGCCCGCGGGGTTCACGAACGGATCGGCAAGGTTCGCACTGGCAATCTCGGTGAGGATGCGCGGCTGGCCGTGGTAGACCATGTACTGCCGCGCGGGGGCCCACAGGTCGTACCGGGAGAGCCACTCGACGCCGGTCTTGTTCCCGGCGACGAGCGCCGCGGACATCGCGTGGCCGATCTGCGCCTGCGCCTGCGCGAGGATCGGGTGGATGTTCGGATCGTACGGGTCGTCGAACGGCGGCACGAAGATGCGCGCGCCGGTTGATCCCATCTGGTGCATGTCGTGCGTCAGCTGCGGCTTGTAGGCGTTCTGCACCTTTTCCACCATCAGCCGCGTTTCCTTCTGCGTGAACATGAACCAGTCGCGGTTGTTGTCGTGGCCGACGTACTTGTGGTACAGGTCCGGGTACACGCGATTGAACGGCGTTCCCTTTGTCTTGTACCAGTGGTCGATGACCATGACCTGGCCGTCGGGGTTCTGCGACGGCGCCAGCAGCACGACGATGTTGTCGAGAATCTCGCGTGTGGCGACGCTGGTGTCGGTGGCAAGGCGATGCGCGACTTCGGTGATCGCCTGCATGTTGCCGACTTCGGTCGCGTGGATCGTCGTGTAGAGCAGGTAGAAGGGACGCCCTTCCTGCGCGAGCTTCGCCGCGGCCTCGGGCGAGAGGCTCCGCGGGTCGGCGAGCTGCCGCGAGATTGCGACGAGCCGGTCGAGCCGGGCGAGGTTCGCGGGGGAGCTGATGGTCGCCAGCACGAACGGCTGTCCCATCGTCGTCTTGCCGAGTTCCTGCACCGTGATCCGGTCGGTCGTCGATGCCAGGTGCTGGAGGTACTCGACGACTTTCGGGTAGCGGGCGAGCTCGCCATCGGCACCGACAGGGAAGCCGAAGAACTGATCGGGGGTGCGCGGGCCGGCGGACTGGGCCGACCCGTCGAGAGTGGCGAGTGCCAGGATTGCGGTCAGGATGATCGCGCGCCGCGGACGGGACATCGGGGTCCTCCTCCGCGCGGACGGGACGAACCGCCGCGCAAAAAGCGCGGCAATTCTATCAGGATCCGGTCGTGCGCCTGTGGTCCTCAGCGCCGAGGTCAGGTCTGCCGGGGGACGATCGAGAGGGAGCGCGCCGTCTGCTCGCGGTGGTCGAGCCCGGCCGCGCGATCGAGCGCGCGCAGGGATTCGGGCAGCGGCTCGGTGAAGCGCCATTCGTCCGCGCGCCCCCCTTCGCATCGGAACGCTGCGGACCAGTCGCGCCACCACGGCGCGACGCCGCGCGCGATGGGCTCGACGATCAGCACGGCCGCACCGCGCCGCGCGCGATCGACGAGGATCGGCAGCAGGCCCGTGCGTTCGGCTTCTGTGAGCTCATTCACCGTGTAGCCCGCGACCACGCCTGTCGCCGCGGTTCGGCGGGATGAGGCGACCCACGCGCCCTGCGCGCCGAGCACATCCTGGCGGATCGTTCGATGCCGCAAGCCGAAGTGGCGGTACGTCCACGCCGCCTCTTCGAGCGCCCACCCCTGGCGGTCGACGCCGGCGATGCCGCGTGCGCCGGTCGTGACGGCAAGCGCGGCGCCGGCCGCCCCGGTCCCGCAGCCGAGATCGGTGAGGTGGTCGAGGCGAACATCGGCGAGCAGTTCCCTGGCGATTCGCTCGACCACGAGGTAGTGCAGCGGGCCGTAGAAGAGCGCGAACGCCGCGCGCTTGCCACGCCCCTCGAGGGCGGGCCCGCGGATCCGCGTGCGGCGCTGCACGTAATCGGCCGAGAGCGCGCGCAGCCCGCGTGTCACCTCGGAGAACCGCAGGTCCGCGAGATGGCGGCGCTCGAGGGCCGCCAGCCACGAGTGGAACATCGCACCCCGTAGTATCCTTTAATCACATGCACCAGAACGCATGGGAGGCGCATTATCGCGACGAGCGGGATGCCGCGTTCCTCTATCGGAGGCTTGCCGCGTCCGAGCCGGACGAGAAGCGGCGGGAGCTGTTCGTCAAGCTCGCAGACGTGGAGGATCGTCACGTCGCGCGCTGGACCGGACTGTTCCAGGACACCAACCAGCCGCTCCCCGCGTTCTCCCCTTCGGCGAAGGCGCGGCTGCTGGCATGGCTGTCCCGCCGGTTCGGATCCAATTTCGTCCTGCCGTTGATCGTCGCCGAGGAAGGACGCGAGGTGCAGGCCTACCTGGGCCTGGCCCGCGGATCCGCAAACCAGCGCACGCACGCGGCCGCCATGGAGATCGCGGCGGACTCGGCCGAGCACGCGCGCGAGCTGGCGGGGCTCCTCGGGCACGAGGACGAACCGTGGCACTCGGGCGGCGCGGGCGGGTACCTGCGGTCCGTCGTGTACGGATTCAACGACGGGCTGACGGCGAACTTCGGCCTGATCGCCGGCGTCATCGGCGCGAGCGTCGCGCCCCACATCGTGATCATCAGCGGCCTGGCCGGCGCGCTGGCCGATGCGCTGTCGATGGGATCGAGCGGCTACCTGGCCGCCAAGAGCGAAGCCGAGGTCCAGGCGCACCAGATCGAGACCGAGCGCTTCGAGATGCGGATGATGCCGGAGCTCGAAGAGGAGGAGCTGGCGCTCATCTACGAGGCGCGCGGGCTGTCGCGCGATCGCGCGGTGGAAACGGCGCACGCCGTGATGCAGGATCCGAAGCAGGCGCTTGAGACGAAGGTGCGCGAAGAGCTGAATATCCACCCCGCGGAGCTGTCGCCGCTCTTCGACGGCCTCGTCACCGGCGCGTCGACGCTCGTCGGCGCGGTCATTCCGATCGCCCCCTTCTTCACCTTCGAGTACGGCGTGGCGATCTGGGTGTCGCTCGCCATCAGCATGCTCGCGCATTTCGCCATCGGCGCGGCGCGCAGCATCTTCACCGGCCGGGGGATCTGGGCGAGCGGCCGCGACATGTTCATCGTGGGATTCGGCGTCGCGGCGGTCGGGTACATCCTCGGCGAGCTGATCACCAGGTGGTTGTGATTCGACGGCACCTGATTTCCGCGCCCGTGTTGGCCGCGATGGCCGCCGCGGCGGCCTGCGGCGGCGGCACGCCGAGCGGGCCCACCGGCACGGCGCCGCGCGTGGTCAGCATCAACCCCACGAGTGGACCGTCGTCGGGCGGGACGACCGTGACGATTTCCGGATCGAACTTCGCGTCAGGCGCCATCGTGACGATCGGCGGCACGCCGGCGACCAGCGTGGCGCTGGTGAACGAATCCACCCTCACCGCCGTCACAGGCGCGCGCGCCGCGGGCGCCGCCGACGTGATCGTGAGCGTAGGGGGGCGGAGCGGGACCCTTCCCGGCGGCTTCACGTACGTGCCGGGGCAGGCGCCGGTCATCCAGGCGATCGTGGCGAGAGGCTCGCGCGCGAACGAGCCGGAGCGGTTCGCCGACCTCGGCGAGGAGATCACCGTGACGGCGACCGTGCAGGACGGCGACACGCCGCCGGGCGGCCTCACGTACGGCTGGGCGGCCCCGTCCGGCACGTTCACGGGGACCGGCGCGAGCGTGAAGTGGCGCGCGCCGCAGACGATGACGACGCCGGGGACCGTGTCGCTGTCGCTGAGCGTCAGCGACGGGGGCTCGACGGCGACCGGCGGGGTCGTCGTGCGCGTCCACGACTCGGCGAAGGAAGTCGGCGACATGGCGAAGCTGTTCCTCGAAGACTTCTCGCGTCAGACGCTCGCGCCCGAGGAGGTCGTGCGCAACTTCCGCGACGGGTGCGGCGACGGCGGCCAGGGCAGAGCGAAAGAACTGCTCGACGTGCGCAACAACCAGCGGACGGACCGGATCAACACGTGGTCGGTGGGCGCCCCAGCGGTCACCGTCAATTTCGGCGGTGTCTGCGCGTACCGGTCGCGGCTGGGCGACGCGTGCGCTGCGGTCAGAGTGGACTGGAACACGACCTGCATCAACGAGACGCGCTTCGACGGCACGAAAGTCTGCGATCTTGGGGTGACGTATCGCGTGACGGGCATCGATCATGCGACGGCCACTTACGCCGCGGACCGCTGGTGGCTGTGCGACAGCGACTTTGAAGGAACCTCCACCAATCTCGTGACCGGCATCGTGCGTCCCGCCTGGACCTTCAAGAAGTAGGGCGTGCTACAGTGCGCGGATGCGCACCGTTGCAGCCCGCGTCACCGTTTTCCTCTTCGGTCTCGCGATCTCCGCCGCGCCCGCGGTTTCGCAGCGGCTCGACCAGCCTGTTCCGTTCGACACGGCGGTCACAAGCGGCGCCCTGTCGAACGGGCTCCGCTACTACATCCGCCACAACACCCGTCCCGAGAAGCGCGTCGTCCTGCGGCTGGCGGTGAAGGCCGGGTCGCTCGACGAGGCCGACGACCAGCAGGGGCTCGCGCACGTGCTCGAGCACATGGCCTTCAACGGGACGACGAACTTCAAGCCGGGCGAGCTGGTGAAGTACTTCGAATCGGCGGGCACGCGGCTCGGCCCGCACGTCAACGCTTACACGTCGTTCGCCGAGACCGTCTACATGCTCGAGTTGCCGACCGAGCAGGACGGGCTCGTCGCGAAGGGCCTGGTGACGCTCGCGGACTTTGCCGGAGGCATGACGCTCGACTCGGGAGAGATCGACCAGGAGCGCGGCGTCGTGCTCGAGGAATGGCGTCTCGGGCTCGGCGCGGGCTCCCGCATCCGCGACAAGCAGATCCCCGTCCTGTACCACCAGTCGCGATACGCACAGCGGTTGCCGATTGGCAAGCCAGAGATCCTCAAGACGTTCAAACCGGAACGCCTGCGCGCCTTTTACCGGCAGCACTACCGCCCCGATCGCATGGCGGTCGTCGGGGTCGGCGACATCGACGTCGCCGCGATGGAAAAGATGGTTCGCGAGACGTTCAGCGCGCTGAAGAACCCGTCGCAGCCGCTGGGAACGCGGGATGACGCGGTGCCGCTGCACGCCGGGACGCTGGTGAGCGTCGCGACCGATCCCGAGGCGCAGCGGTCGTCGGTGTCGGTGGTCCGCAAGCGCGCCGCGGATCCTGACGGCCGCGTCGTGGACTACCGGCGCGATCTCGTCGAGAGCCTGGTCGAGCAGATGATCAACGAACGCTTCCAGGACATGGCGCAGAAGCCGGACGCGAAGTTTCTCGGCGCGGGCGCGTTCGGCGACTCGCTCAGTCCGAACGCCGACGCGTTCCATCTGAGGGCGGGAGTGACCGACGGCGGCATCGAGGCGGGGCTGACGGCGCTGGCGACCGAGGCGCAGCGGCTCCGGCAGCACGGGTTCGGCGCCCCCGAGCTGGAGCGCGCGAAGAAGTGGATGCTTGCGTCGTACGAACGCGCGTTCGCCGAGCGCGACAAGACCGAGAGCGGCTCGTTCGCGGGGGAGTACGTCCGGCACTTCCTGGATGGCGAGCCGAGCCCCGGCATCGAGTACGAGGTGAAGGCGGTGCGCGAGTTCCTGCCCGGCATCACCGTCGAGGAGACCAACGCGGCGATCCGCCGGCTGCTCGGCGACGGCAGCCGCGTGCTGCTCGCCGTCTCGCCGCAGAAACCAGACCTGCAGGTGCCCACCGAGGCGCAGCTGCACGCGGCGCTGGCGGCGGGCGAGCGTGTCGCGGTCACCGCCTGGACCGAGAGCGAGACGCGCAAGAGCCTGCTCGAGACCCCGCCCGCGCCGGGCGCCGTCAAGGCGCGGCGCGAGATCCCCGAGCTGGGCGTCACGGTCGTGACCTTCTCGAACGGCGTCGACGCATGGCTGAAACCCACTGACTTCAAGAACGACCAGGTGCTCTTCACGATGTACGCCAAGGGAGGCAGCTCGCTCGCGCCGCCGGAGCGCTTCACCGAGGCGTTGCTTTCAACCTCGCACGTGATGCTGTCCGGCGTGGCCGGACTGCGCGCGACGGAGATACCGCGCGTGCTCGCCGGGAGGCTGGCGCAGGCCCTGCCGTTCGTCTCGCTGAACACGCACGGCATCTCGGGATCCAGCACGCCGGCGGAGCTGGAAACGGCGCTGCAGCTGCTCTACGCGGAGTTCACCGCGCCCGGCGACGACAGCGATGCCTTTGGGCTTCTGAAGAAACAGCTCGAGGCCGCCGTGGCGAACCGCGAGCGGAACCCGATGGCGGTTTTCGGGGAGCGGCTCGCGCAGTTGAACTCGTCGAACCACTACACTTCGCAGCCGGTGACCAGCGAGCGGGTCGCGAGGCTGGATCGCGACGCGATGGTCCGGTTCTACCGCGAGCGGTTCTCGAGCGCCGCCGACTTCACCCTCTTCGTCGTCGGCGCATTCAAGATCGACGACGTGCTGCCGCTGCTGGCGCGCTACGTGGGCGGGCTGCCCTCGGGCGGCAGGCGCGCGAGCACGTTCAAGGACCTCGGCATCCGGTTCCCGACGGGCGTGCACCGCGAAAAGGTGGAGAAGGGACGCGAGCCGAAAACGCAGACCATCCTGACCTTCTACGCCGACCCTCCGGTGGACGAACTGGAGATGGTGAAGCTCCATGCCGCGACCGACGTGCTGGAGTTGTCGCTGCGCGACCTCCTCCGCGAGCAGCTCGGCCAGACGTACACGGTTTCGGCCGGCTACAGCGATCTCCGCCCCCAGGCCGGGACGGGGCGCGTGACCGTCAGCTTCGGCGCCGCGCCGGAGAACGCGGACGCGATGATCGATCGGATCCTGCAGGAAGTGAAACGGATGCAGCGGGAGCCGGCGTCGGAGGACTACGTCAACCGCACGAAGGAGTCCTCGCGGCGCGCGCGCGAGGTCTCGGAAAAACAGAACAACTACTGGCTGGGCGGGCTGCAATCGCACCACGTGATGGAACGCGATCCGTTGCTCATGCTGAAGGCGGACGAGCGGATCGCCCGGGTGACGCCGGCGGTCGTCCAGGAGATGTTCAGGAAGTACTTCCCGCTGGATAGGTACACCGTGGTGACCCTCGTCCCGGGTCAATAAGTGGGACTGTCCCCCTTCTCGACTGACAAAAATAACTGTCTTGACAGTAAAGTTTGTCGGTGGTCGAATTGGGGGATGGCTCTCGACAACGCCGTCGCCGTCGTCCGGGACGGCTCACGGGCCGCGGCCGTCCTTCACCCGCTGCGGCTGAAGATCCTCGGCGCGCTCCGCGAGCCCGACTCCGCGTCTGGCGTTGCGCGCCGGCTGAACCTTCCCCGCCAGCGCGTCAATTACCACGTGCGCGAGCTCGCCCGCGCCGGATTCCTCTCGCGCGCCGGCGACCGGCGGCGCGGCAACATGGTGGAGCGCCGCTACGTCGCCGCCGCGCGAAGCTACGTGCTCTCACCCGATCTGCTGGGCACTCTGGGGGCCGAGGTCACGGCGTCGGGCGACAGCCTGGCCGCCGGGCACCTGATCGCGCTGCTCTCTCGCGCGCACGCCGAGGTCGGACTCGCGCTGCAGACGGGCGCCGAGACCGGCAAGCGGTTTCAGACGTTTTCCATCGGCTGCGACGTGCGCTTCGAGACCGCCGAGCAGCGCGCCTGGTTCGAGGACGCGTTGCGGCGCGCGGTGCTCGATGTCGTGGATCGCCTGGCCTCGCCGGCGGCGGATGGGGCGGGCGCCCCCGCGCCGGGGCAGCTCCACCGGCTGATTGTCGGGTGCTACGCCGCGCCGAGAAAAGTGGGACAGTCACACTTTCCCGGGCCTCAGCGACGGAAAGTGTGACTGTCCCACTTTTCTGTCTCGATCGCGGCTAACCGACGACAACGGCCGTGCCGCTGACGGCGACCATCAGCATGCCGTTCGCCTGCCCGAGCACCTCGTAGTCCACGTCGATCCCGATGACCGCGTTGGCCCCCTGCGCCTGCGCGCGGTCCTGCATCTCCTTCATGGCCACCTCACGCGCCTCGGAGAGCGCCCTCTCGTAGGTCGCCGAGCGGCCGCCGACGATATCGCGGACCGTCGCGAACATGTCGCGAAAGATGTTCGCGCCGATGATCGCTTCACCGGTCACCACGCCGATGTACCGGCTCACGGAATGCCCTTCAAGGGCGGTCGTTGTGCTGAGAATCACGAATGCCTCCCGCGCGATGCGCAGGAGGCATTGTGCCACAGCCGCGTCAGCGCCGCTGGCGGAGCAGCCGCGGCGCGAGGATGAGCGCAGCACCGCACGCGGCCAGACCGACGGTGAGCGTCGAGGGGCGCCCGTGCGGCAGGTCGTCGATCACGAGCTTGACGGCGAGCAGGGCGAGCAGCGGGTACACGAGCCACACGCCATCGCAGAGCCGCGCGAGGTGGTGCCACCGCGCGATCGCCAGCACGGCCGCGACGAGGATGACCGTGCGGGTCGCGGCGAGCCATGCGGCGTCGGCCTGCCCGCTGTTCGCGACGAGCAGGGCGACGGAGGTCCCAACCGCGGTCCACACGAACAACGCGAACAGCGCGCGGCGTGGCAGGCAGTGCGCGGGCTCGAGCCCCGCGGCGCCAGGGACCGGCCACAGCGCGCATCCCGCCGCCGCGAACAACGCAACCATGTGGAGGGCATCGGGCCGCGGCCATCCGGCGGTTGCCGCCCCGATCAGCGCGGCGGTCGACATGCCGATCAAACCGGAGCACGCCGCCGCGGCGAAGACGTACGCCACGCCGTGCAGCGTCAGGGTGACACGCGGAACCCGCCGCGCGGCCACACCGGCGGTGACGCCGAACAGCGCAAATACGACGCTGGCGCCGCGCAAGCCGAGAACCATCGGGGCGCCGACGAGCATGTAGACCAAGGCGACGGCGGCGTAGAAGAAGAAGTTGCGTGCGGGGCACCGCCGTTCGACGAACGCGAACGCGACGCCGTATCCGCCGGCGCCGAAGCCGAGGGCGAGCAGGCCGAGCGCCTGGATGTTGGCCCCGGTCGCGGAGCTGAGGTACACCGCGCCGCCGAAACCCACGCCGATCACGCCGATCGACTGCACGACCTCGAACGGGATCACCGCCCGACCGAGGAACAGCGTGCGCACCGCGAAGCTGCCAAGGTACGCGCCGAACAGCAGCACCTGCACCATGAACGCCGGGAGCACCTCGATCCCCGCGGCGCCGCGCATCGTGACTGCCACCACCATCGCGCACGCCAGTGCGCCCACCGGCCAGCGCAACGACAGCCAGTTGTGCAGGTAGCCGAGCCAGAGCGTGGCGATGCCCAACGCGATGAGGAGCACGGCGTGGCTCACGAACCCGGTCGTGGCGACCGCCAGGACGACGGAGAAGATCGACACGCTCATGGCGACGGTCCACGCCGACAGCTCGCTCTGCCTGCCCGCCGCGACCACGAGCCCGGCGGCGGCGAAGACGCCAAGCGCCGTGGCGCTGACAGGCGGCGCCATCAACTGGAACCGGAGGCTGGCTTCCCAGATGAGGGGCAGCACGATGAGGCAGGCCGCCGTCGTGTGGAACGTCGCGCTGGCGGACTCCTTCGTCCGCGCGGCCGCGACGAGCCACATGAAGGCGTACACCAGGCCCAGCGTGATCCCAACCGGGCCTGAGAGCACCTGGCTCTCGGTGAGCGCGCGCAGCAAGTACGCACCGCCGAGCACGAGGAGCGTTCGGCCGGCGAGCGCGAAGAAAGGCTGCGGGCCCGCCGCCGTCTCCACGCCGGCCGCGGCCGCTGGCGCGCCGGAGAAGGCAGGCGCGGCCGTCGCCGTGGCGCCGGCGACCGGCACCGGCGCCGCCAGCGCAGCCTCCAGCACGGCGAGCCGGCGTTCAATCGCGGCGACCGAGGTGGAGAGCTGATGGACCTCGCTCGCGAGGTGCGCAAGCTCCTGATCGATCACGCGATCAACTGCCATACCTGCTCCACCACGCGCGGCACCGCGGTTTCCACCGGCGCCGAAAGCGTCATCTGCATCGGCTGCACGTCCGCGATCGACACCGTGACGAGCTGCATGCGGGGCAGCTGCCCGAGCAGCGTCGCCGACACGATCAGATCGCGCAGCCCGATATCGTGGGCGGTCAGCGTCCGGGGAAAATCAGACGCGTACCGCGGCTCGATCACCGACACGGTCCCGGGCGGCTGCCCGTCGATGGTGGCGTCGATCATCACCACGGGATCGTGCGATGCCAGCTCCGCCAGCAGGTGAAAGCCGCCGGTTCCTCCGTCCAGCAGCGCGACGTGCGCGGGGAGGTCCTCCTGTTCCAGCCGGCGGACGACGTGCACCCCCACGCCCTCGTCGCCCATCAGCACGTTGCCGATGCCCAGGACGAGCGTCATCGCCACTCCTGCGGCTTCTTCTCGACGAACTTCCAGCCGCCGGCCATCGACGAGATGACGCCGCGTCCCTCGACGTAGTCGTGGTAGAAGACGAGATACACGTGCACCATCGTGAACAGGACGAAGAACCACATCATCACGTGGTGCCACTGGCGCACCGCGAAGTCCCCGCCCATCAGCGGCACGATCCACGCGAACAGCTGCGGCAGCCATGAATGGCTCATGGCCGCGTACATCGCGAAGCCGGTCGCCACCTGGAACAGGAACGCGAGGAACGACACGAAGTAGGTCCACCCCGCCAGCGCGTTGTGTCCGGCCGATTCGATCGGCCTCGCCTTGCCCTGCATCAGCTCGATGCGGACCACGTCGATCGCTTCGTTCACCTGGCGGACGAACAACCGGCGGTTGAGCGGAATGAAGTTGTCCCAGCGCGCGTGCTGGTTGCCCACGAAGCCCCAGTAGATGCGCGCCAGGAAGTTGAAGAAGAACACGAATGCCGCGACGAAGTGGACGAAGCGGATCCAGCCGAACAGGTAGCTGAACGACGCCTCGCCGGCCGGTTGCGGCAGGATGGGACGGCCGATGAGAAAGCCGGTGCCGATCAGCGCGACCACGCAGAGCGCGTTGACCCAGTGGTACAGCCGCACCGGGAATTCCCAGACATAGACGCGACGAAACTCAATCGCTTCCATCGTCCGCCTCCTCAGAATGCGGCGACCTGGTGGACGTAGCGCCCGTGCTCGTCGTGGAGGTGCACCGCGCAGGCGATGCACGGATCGAACGAGTGGATCGTGCGCAGGATCTCGATCGGCTGGTCCGGGTCGGCGACCGGCGTGCCGATGAGCGCGGCCTCGTAGGCGGACATCTGTCCCTTCGCGTCGCGGGGGGACGCGTTCCACGTGCTCGGCACGACGAGCTGGTAGTTGTCGATCTTCCGGTCCTTGATCACGATCCAGTGCGCGAGGGCGCCGCGCGGCGCCTCGCTCATGCCGACCCCCTTGGCCTCGGCGGGCCACTGCGCCGGGTCGAACTTCGTCATGTCCGACATGCGCGTGTCGCCGTTCTTGATGTTGACCAGCAGCTGCCCGTAGAACTCCTTCGCCCAGCGGGCGATGAGCTGCGTTTCGAGGCCGCGCGCCGCCGTCCGGCCCAGCGTCGAGAACAGCGCCGCCACCGGCACCTCCAGCTGCTTGAGCGCGCCGTCGACCGCGTCCTTCACCTCCTGGTGGCCCGACGCGTACGCGACGAGCATCCGCGAAAGCGGCCCCACTTCCATCGGGTGGTCCTTCCAGCGCGGCGTCTTCAGCCAGCTGTACTTGTTCCGCACGTCGAGGAACTCGTACGGAGGCTTGGGCCCCGTGTAGCTCAGCTTTGTCTCGCCGTCCCACGGGTGGCGCGACACCTGGTCGCCGTCGGAGTACTCGTACCAGGAGTGGGCGATGAACTCGCGGATCTGCGCGACATCCTTCGCGTCGATCGGGTAGATCTCGTTCAGATTGCGGTTGAGGATCGCGCCGCGCGGGAACTTGAACTTCGCCGGATCGGCGTAGCCGTTGGCCGGCAGGTCGCCGTACGCCAGGTAGTTCGGCAGCCCTCCTCCGATCGCGCCCCAGTCCTTATAGAAGGATGCGACCGCCATCAGGTCCGGGAGGTACACCTGCTCGACGAACTGCTGCGCATCGTCGAACAGCTTGCCCACGTAAGCCAGCCGCTCGGCGTTGATGGCGTTGGCCTCGTCCACGTTGATCGAGCACGGGGCGCCGCCCACCAGGTAGTTCGGATGCGGGTTCTTGCCGCCGAAAATCGTGTGGACCTTGACGATCTCCTTCTGCCACTCGAGCGCCTCGAGGTAGTGCGCCACGCCGAGCAGGTTCACTTCCGGCGGCAGCTTGTACGCGGCGTGTCCCCAGTAGCCCTTCGCGAAGATGCCGAGCTGCCCGGTTTCGACGAAGGCGACGAGCCGCTTCTGCAGATCGGCGAAGTAGCGCGGAGAGCTCTTCGGCCAGCTCGAGATCTTCTGCGCGATCGCGGACGTGGCGGCCGGGTCCGCCTTGAGCGCGCTGACGACGTCCACCCAGTCGAGCGCGTGCAGATGGTAGAAGTGCACGACGTGGTCCTGCAGGTACTGGGCGCAGAACATCAGGTTGCGCACCAGTTCCGCGTTGGGCGGCACGGTGATGCCGAGCGCGTCCTCCACGGTCCGGACCGAGGCGAGCGCGTGGACGGTCGTGCAGACGCCGCACGCGCGCTCGGTGAACGCCCAGGCGTCGCGCGGGTCGCGTCCTTTCAGGATCAGCTCGAAGCCGCGCACCATCGTCCCGGCGCTGTACGCGTCCACTACTTTGCCGTCCTTGACCTCCACCTCGATGCGGAGATGCCCTTCGATGCGCGTGATCGGGTCGATGACGATGCGGTTAGACATGGCTGCCTCCGGCGCCTGCCGGCGCGACCGGTTCACTCGTGTCCTTCCTGGCCGGTGATTCCTTCCGCATGTTCGTTGCGATCGCGTGGGCCGCCAGGCCGGCGGCCGTCACGACGCCCACCGTGACGCCGACGGTGTCGGCGGTCGTCTCGATGCCGAAGCCCGGGAAGGTCGCGAGGTGCTGGTAGAAGGGACCGTTGTCCCAGAAGTTCGCCTCGCTGCAGCCGATGCAGCCGTGGCCCGCCTGGATCGGGAAGCTCACGCCGTTGTTCCAGCGCGTGACACCGCAGGCGTTGTAGGTGACCGGCCCACGGCAGCCGACCTTGTAGAGGCAGTACCCGCGCCGCGCGTTCTCATCGTCGAACGACTCGACGAAGAGCCCGGCGTCGTAATTGGGCCGGCGGTAGCACGTGTCGTGGACGCGCCGCGAGTAGAACGCCTTCGGGCGGCCGAGGCCGTCGAGCTGCGGGATTCGATCGAAGGCGAGGAGGTGGACCACTGTGCCGGCCATCACCTCCGCAATGGGCGGACAGCCGGGAACGTTGATGATCGGCACGCCGGAGACCACCTCACGCACCGGCGACGCACCGGTCGGATTCGGCCGGGCCGCCTGGATGCAGCCGTTCGACGCGCAGCTGCCCCACGCGATGACCGCCTTCGCGCCCGCGGCGGCCTCGGTGACGATGTCGAGCGCGGAGCGGCCGCCGATGCAGCAGTAGACGCCGCCGTTCTCGGTCGGGATCGACCCTTCGACGAGCATCAGGTACTCGCCCTTGTACTTCGTCATCGTGTCGTGGAGCGCTTCCTCGGCCTGCTTGCCCGCGGCGGCCTGGAGGGTTTCGGTGTAGTCGAGGGAGATCTTGTCGAGGATCACGTCCGAGACGATCGGGTGCGACGAGCGGATGAACGACTCGCTGCAGCAGGTGCACTCCTGGAAGTGGAACCAGACGACCGGGAGCCTCGGCTTCGTCTCGAGCGCGTGCACGACGTCGGGCACCAGCGTGGAGGAGATCCCGGCGGCGGCCGCGAGCCAGCTGCAGAACTGCAGAAAGTCGCGGCGGGAATAGCCCTGCACCCGGGCGCCTTCCCAGATGCTCAACCTCTCGCTCATACGTCCTCCTTGTGGCCGCCGACGATCCAGCCGCGCACGACGACGTGGTCGCCAAGGTGCGGGTCGGTCAGCCGGTCGCCTGTCAGGTCTACGATGACGGGGGCGGTCGGAACGATCTTCGCGATGCAGTGCCCGCCGGCTCCCTCGAGGATCTCGACGATCTGTCCCTCGAACGACACGCGCGTAATCTCGGAGGCGAAGTCAGCCATCGCTTGCGGGCGGCATGGCACGGGCCGTGCCAGCGGGAATTCAGAGGAAATGGGGGAAAAGCGTGGTGCCGGAAATCCGCGGGTGCGGAAAACCGCAGGAGAGCGCGCGGAAATCCGCAGTCACACGCGCCGATCGACTTCCGGCCCCTGCTCGAGGCCGAACTTCTTCAGCTTGTCGCGCAGGGTCGAGAGGCTGAGGCCGAGCATCCTGGCCGCCTGCGTCCGGTTGCCGCCGCTTTCGGCGAGCGCCTGGCGGAGCATGTTCGTCTCCAGACAGAGGACGACGTCGTTGTAGGAGAGGGAGGCATCGACGAGGCAACGCGTGCAGGCGCGCACGAGCAACTCGACGGGATGGCCGTCGCGGAGCTCCGCGGGGAGGTGCTTCGGCTCCACGGTGCCGTTGGCGAACAACGCGATCTGCTGCGCAACGTTCCTCAACTCGCGCACGTTGCCCGGCCAGTTGTAGGCGAGCAGCATCCGCTCGGCGGCCTCGGAGATCGCGAACGTGCGATCGGGGACGAAGCGCTTGAGGAAGTGCTGCATGAGGAGCGGGACGTCCTCGCGCCGCTCGCGCAGCGGCGGAATGTCCACGGGGCACACGTTGATCCGGTAGTAGAGGTCCGCCCGGAACAGCTGCCGCGAGACCAGCTCCTTGAGGTCGACCTTCGACGCGGAGATCAACCGCACGTCGATCGGCAGCGTCTCGCGTCCGCCGACCCGCATCACCTGGCGCGATTCGAGGACCCGCAGCAGCTTGGCCTGCACCGCGGGCGGCACGTCGTCGATGTCATCGAGGAACAGCGTGCCCGTGTCGGCCAGCTCGAACAACCCGGGCTTCTCCGCGTGCGCGCTGGTGAATGCGCCGCGCTCGTGCCCGAACAGCTCCGCCTCCAGCAGATCGTGCGGCATCGCGGAGAGCGCGATCTTGATCAGGGGGCGGCTGGCGCGGGGGCTGGTGCGGTGGATGTAGTCGGCAAACAGCTCCTTGCCGACGCCGGTTTCGCCCACGAGCAGCACCGAGGTATCCGACTGCGCGATGGTGTCGATGCGCGAAAGGATGGCGTTCATCCTCTCGCTGCGCGTGACCACGGCAATCGAGGCGCGGAAGTCCATGGGGAAAGCGGGCTGAAACCCCGATCTTACAGGAGATCGTATTCCTTGAGCTTGCGGTACAAGTTGCGTTCGCTGATCCCGAGGATCTTCGCGGCGTTGCCGCGGTGCCCCTCGGTGCCCCGGAGCACCGCCTCGATGTGGGCGCGCTCGAGCGCCTGCAGCGTCGGCGGCGGCGTCCCGGCCGCCGGCGCCGCAGGCTGCACGGTGCGGTGCCGCACCGACGCGGGCAGATGCTCGGGCCGCACCTCGTTGTCGTCGCTGACCACCATGGCGGACTCCACGACGTGCAGCAGCTCGCGGACGTTTCCGGGCCAGTCATGCCGCTCGAGCGCGCGCAGGGCGGCGTCGCCCAGCCGCCTGCGCGAGCCGAACCGTTCGTTCAACATGCTGGCGAAGTGCCCGGCGAGCAGCGGAATGTCGGCGCGCCGCTCGCGCAGCGGGGGCACGTGCAGGGTGATCGTGCTCAGCCGGTAGAACAGGTCCTCGCGAAACAGGTTCTGCTGCACCATTGCCCGCAGGTCGCGGTTGGTCGCGGCAATCACCCGCACGTCCACGTGGATCTCCGCCGTGCCTCCGACGTGGCGGAAGGTGGACGTGTCCAGCACGCGCAGCAGCTTCACCTGCGTGGCCTGGCTGACCTCGCCGATCTCGTCGAGGAAGATCGTGCCGCCGTGCGCCACCTCGAACAGCCCCGGCTTGGCGCGGTCGGCGCCGGTGAAGGCGCCGCGCTCGTGCCCGAACAGCTCGCTCTGCAGCAGGCTTTCCTGGAGGGCCGCGCACTCGACCACGACGAAGGGCCGATCGCGGCGCGCGCTGCGCGCGTGCAGCAGCTTGGCCGCGACCTCTTTGCCCGACCCGGTCTCGCCGGTGACCAGCACCGTGGAGCTTGTCGCGGCCACCCGGCCGATCATCTCGAGCAGCCGCCGGAACTCGGGGGTCTCGCCGACGAAATTGCCGCCGACGTCGGCGGGCGTCAGCGCCCGCTCGAGCAGGCTGTTGCGCCGGCGGAGGCCCTGCCGCTCGATCGCGCGCTGGATGCGCATCTCCAGCTCGCCGAGCGGGCACGGCTTCGCGACGTAGTCGAAGGCGCCGAGCCTGATGGCCTCGATGGCGGTATCGATCGATCCGTGTCCCGTGAGCATGATGACGTCGCTCGACGGGCTCTTCTCGCGCAGGGCGGTCAGCACCTCGAGGCCGTCCATGTCGGGCAGCCGCAGATCCAGCAGCACGACCTCGGGCTCGCGATCCGCCGCGCGCGCCAGCGCTTCGGCCCCGGATGCCGCGCCCGACACCGCGAAGCCGAGGCGCTCGAGCTCGCCGGCGAGAACGGTCCGGAACGGATCGTCATCGTCCACGAGGAGGATCGACGCGGCGGGCTTCACGACGCGGAACGGAAGGCCGCGGCTGACGCCGCGGGGAACAGGATGTCGAAGGAGGAGCCCTCGCCCGGGGTGCTCGTCACGCGGATGTCACCCCCCCAGCCGCGCACGAAATTCAGCGACAGGAACAGCCCGAGGCCGGTGCCGCCCTCGCGCAGGCTGAAGAACGGCTCGAAGATCCGCTTCTGGTGCTCGGGCGCGATGCCGCAGCCATCGTCGCGCACGCTCACGCGGGGCGCGCCGCCGCCGCCGACCGTCACCACGACGCGGCCGCCAGACGCGCACGCCTGCACGGCGTTCAGGAGCACGTTGATGAGGGTGTGCTGCAGCTCCGCTTCGTCGGCACGCACGCGCGGCGCGGCGCCCGGCGACTCGACGGCGACCGCCACGTGGTGACGCCGCGCTGTCGGCTCGATCAGCCGCGCGGCGACGGCGGCGGCCTCGTGCAGATCGACCACGCCGATCGACGATCGCTGGCCGCGCGACATCCGCAGGAAATGCTGCGTGATGCCGCGGCAACGCAGCAGCTGCTCGCGGGCGATCCGCGCCGTATCGCCCACGCGGGCCCACTCGGGCCCGTCCGGCTGCGTCTGCGCGTCGCGCAGGATGCCCTCGACGCACGTGAGGACGGTGCCGAGCGGGGTGTTCAGCTCGTGCGAAAAGCCGGACGCCAGGACGCCGAGCGATGCGAGGCGATGCGACTCGGCCAGCCGCGCCTCGGCGGCGCGACGGTCGGAGATGTCGCGCCAGACCTCGACGACCTGCACGACGGTCCCCGCCGGCCCGCGAATGGGAGACGCGTGGACCTCCTCCCATCTGACGGACCCGTCGGCGGCGCGCCGCTCGCAGATGCGCACCTGCCGCTCGCTGCTCTGCAGGGTCGCCAGTGTGGGGCAGTCGGCGGCGGTGCACGCGCCCGGCGCGAAATCGCGGCAGCAACAGCCGAGCACCTCGTGCCGGCCGTGTCCCGTCCGCGCGAGGAACGCGTCGTTGGCCGCCACCACCTTGCGATTCGTGTCCAGCACGACGATGCCGTCGTCGATGCTGTTGATGACCGTTTCCACGCGCTCGCGCTCGGTGCGGACTTCGCCGAGCAGGCCGCTCATCGAATCGGCCATCGTGTTGAACTCGCTCGCGAGCCACGAAATCGTGTCGGAGCCGTCCGCCGGAACCCGGCGCTCGAGGTCGCCGCGTGCAATCTGCCGCGCGGTGATCTCGAACCGCTGCAGGCGGCGCAGCACGACGAGGCGCACCACCAGGGCGATGACGGCGATGAGCAGGAGCGCCAGGCCGCCGCTGGCCGCCACCATCCATCGCAGCTCGGCGTTCATCGTCTCGCGCAGCGCGCCGGTGTCCATGTCCAGGATCATGATGCCGTTGATCCGCCGCGACCGGTCGTGGCACTGGTAGCACGCCGCCCGGTTGTGGATCGGAATGACGGTGCGCAGCAGGGTTCCGTCGCTCGTCTCGATCACCCGGCTGGACCCGCGCTGCTCGGGCGGCAGCTGGTGACAGGCCTGGCACGTGGGGGAATCGATTCGCAGGTCGGCGGCCGGGCCGGGCGGGCGGCTCGCGTACCGGAGCACGCCGGTGCGATCGAGCAGCATGACGTTGCGCACGCGCTTTTCCTCGCCGAAGGTCCTGATCAGCGTGGCGATGAGCGTGCGGTCGTTCTCGATCATCTGGTGCTCGAGCGCGGCGCGCATCAATTCCCCCTGCGCGAGCGCCGTCGCACGCTCGTTCTCGAGCAGCGCGTCGAAATGATGGACCGAGTAGAAGTAGGCGCCGACGGCGCAGGCCACGGCCACCGCGGCGGTGATGCCGATCGCGAGAGCCGCCGTCATGCTCGTCAGGCGTGGCACGGTCGATCCTCGGCGGCCCGCTCGTGACGCGATCGCCGGCTCGATGTGCGGCGCTGTCCGGGCAGGGCCCGCATTCGTGCTGCTGAAACGTGGAATGCAGGCATAGTGGCAGACTCCCGCGGCGGCGTCAATCTGACGAAACGTCAGGCGCGTCCTGACGGAGTGGCAGATCCCGCGGCCTCCATTCATCACGGGCCCCTGGAATTGCGGGGTTTTCCATCTCAGCCGCACGGGCATGAAACCTGCTCATGCACGCCGCACGTGCCGTGCGCACGAAAAGGGGGAAGCATGGAAATGTTTCTGATGGCGCTGGCCCTCAGCCTGCTCGGTGTCACAGTCAGCGCGGTGTTGTTCGCGGCGGCGACGCGGCAGGAGCCCCGGGAGGGCGAGCCTGCGGTGGACCGCCCGGTGCTCGTGCCGCCGCGCTTCTTCGGCGATCAGCAGGAAGCGGGCGTCGGGCGGGTGCCGGCCGAGGCGCTGCTCCTCGAAATCGAGCGGCACGTCCGCCTCGAGCAGGCGGCGGCCGAATCGTTCCTCCGCGCGCCGACCGCCGAGTCGCTGCACAGTCCGACCGTCTCGCGCCTGGTGCACTGAAGGGGGCCGGCATGACGAGAACTCAGACAGAGCTGCTCGCCGGGCTGCAGGACAGCGAGGCCGAGGAGATCGAGAAGATCGGGTTCCGCACCACGCTCGTGCAGGGGAACGTGCTGTTCAAGCTGGGCACCGATGCCGACCGGCTCTTCACCATCGAGCGGGGGCGCGTCGCGCTGACGCTGCCGATGCGGGTGCTCGACCGCGAGGAGAACGTGCTGATCGAGGAACGCGGCACCGGCCAGGCGCTCGGCTGGTCCGCGCTGACGCCGCCGCACCGCTTCACGCTGACGGCGACCGCGCTCGTCGAGACGGAGGTGCTCGCGCTCCCGCGCGTCGCGCTGTTCCGGCATTTCGAGAGCCATCCCGAGGTCGGCTACGTCGTGGCCCGCAACGTGGCGTTCATCATCGGCCAGCGCCTCGAGATCTTCCAGGCGATGTGGATGCGGGAGATGCAGCGTTTCGTGAAATCGGCCTATGCGTAGAGTCCCATTCGTCCTCGTGTTCATCGCAGGCGCGCTCGCGTCCGGCTACGGCGCGGCCGGCGTTCGACCGCCGCAGGAGGAGCGGCGGCCGGCGCAGGCTGCCCCCGGCGCGCGCATCCAGGTGCCGCCGCCGCCGTTTTCCGACGGCATCTTTCCGTGCTCGGAGTGTCACAACAAGGACATGCCGCCGAACCGGACGCGCCGCGAGCTGACCGACATGCACGTGGACATCGTGCTGAAGCACGACGAGACGCACCGCTGGTGCCTCGACTGCCACGACGCCGACAACCGCGACCAGCTGCACCTGGCGAGCGGAGAGGGGGTCCCCTTCTCGGAGTCGTACCGCCTGTGCGGGCAGTGCCACGGTGAGAAGTACCGCGACTGGCGCGCCGGCGTGCACGGCCGCCGCGTGGGGCAATGGAACGGGCAGAAGGAATACCTGTTGTGCGCGCACTGCCACAACCCGCACGAGCCGCGGTTCCGCGCGCTCGAGCCGAAGCCGGCGCCGAGGCGGCCGAGCAGATCGACGGGAGTCAGGAGTCACTGACCCCTGGCCACTGACCACTGGCCACTGGCCACTGACCACTGACCACTGGCTACCGACCATGGGAGACACGATGTCGTCCGACACACCACACCCTGTCACTCGCCGGCAGTTCGCCTCCTGTACCGCGGCGGCCGCGGCCGGGTTCCTGCTGACCGCGTGCGGCCCGCGCCGGCTGCGCGAGGTGCCGAAGGCGCGGCTGCGCAGCATGCTGGACGATCTCGAGCGTGAGTACTCGAAGACCTACGGCAAGGCGGTCACGGTCTCAGACACGCCGGCGGCCGACGGCGTGGTGTTCGCCTACGCCCTCGACATCTCGCGCTGCATCGGCTGCCGGCGCTGCGTGTACGCGTGCGTCGACGAGAACAACCAGTCGCGCGACCCGCAGGTGCACTGGATCCGCGTGCTGTCGATGGACAAGGAGCGCGGGATCGATTTCGCGCACGCCGACGCGTACTACGACGCCAAGGAAGTGCCGCAGGACGGTCACTTCTACGTGCCGGTCGCGTGCCAGCAGTGCCGCAATCCTCCGTGCACCAAGGTCTGCCCGGTGGGCGCGACGTGGGCCGAGAAGGACGGGATCGTCGTCATCGACTACGACTGGTGCATCGGCTGCCGCTGCTGCATGGCGGCGTGCCCGTACGGCGCGCGCCACTTCAACTGGTCGGACGCCGGCATCCCGAACGAACAGGTCAACCCGGCGATGCACTACCTGGGCAACCGCCCGCGGCCGCGCGGCGTGGTGGAGAAGTGCACGTTCTGCATCCAGCGCGTGCGCAAGGGGCGGTACCCGGCGTGCGTCGAGGCGTGCCCGGTCGGCGCCCGCAAGTTCGGGAACCTGCTCGATCCCGAGAGCGAGATCCGCTACATCATCGAGCACAAGCGCGTGCTGGTGCTGAAGGAAGAACTGAACACCATGCCGAAGTTCTTCTACTTCTACGGAACGTGAGGTGTCCGTGAGTCCCGTGGCCCGTTTCAGCCGGTTCCTTCGGTTCGTGATTTCCAGCGCGCGGCTCGTCATGCGCGGCAACGCAGGGTACTGGGCGTGGGTGTCCCTGCTGCTCGCGCTGATTGCCTCGGGCCTCCTCGCCTATGCGGATCAGGTGACGCGGGGACTCGGCGTGACCGCGATGCGCGACCAGGTGAGCTGGGGGTTCTACATCGGGAACTTCACGTTCCTGGTCGGCGTCGCCGCCGCCGCCGTGGTGCTCGTGATCCCGGCCTACGTCTACGGGTGGAGGCCGATCCGCGAGATCGTCATCTACGGCGAGCTGCTCGCGGTCAGCGCGATCGTCATGTGCGGCCTGTTCGTGTTCGTGGACGTGGGCCGTCCCGATCGCGTCTGGCACCTCGCCCCGCTGCTGGGGCACCTCAATTTCCCGAGCTCGCTGCTGGCGTGGGACGTCCTGGTGCTCAACCTGTACTTCGTCGTGAACTTCGTCGTCGTCACGCACATCCTGTACCGCGCGTACACGGGGCGCCACTACAGCACGCGGTTCGTCGTGCCGCTGGTGCTGCTGTCGATCCCAATGGCCGTCGGCATCCATACGGTCACGGCGTTCCTGTACAACGGTCTTGCCGCACGGCCCTACTGGAACTCGTCCATCCTCGCGCCGCAGTTCCTGGCCTCCGCCTTCTGCTCCGGGCCGGCGATCCTGCTGATCGTCCTCCAGCTGCTCAGGCGTTTCACGTCGTTCGAGCTGAAGAACGAGGCGATCTGGAAGATCGCCGAGCTGATGGCGTACGCGATGTTCCTCAACCTGTTCCTCCACGGCGCGGAGGCGTTCAAGGAGTACTACTCCGACACCGAGCACCTGCTGTTCACCCGCTACTGGTACGAGGGCCTGGGCGAGCACCGCACGCTCGTGCCGTACGCCTGGGCGGCGCTGGTGTTGAACGCCGTCGCGTTCGTGCTCTTCATCGTGCCCGCCACCCGCCGCAACTGGGTGACGCTGAACGTGGGGTGCGTGGCCACCTACGCGGGCGTCTACATCGAAAAGGGCATGGGCCTGATCATCCCGGGACTGACGCCCGACACCCTGGGCGAGATCTACGTCTACTATCCCACGCTCGCCGAGCTGCGGGTCGCCGCGGGCGTGTTCGCGGTCGGCTTCCTCGTCTTCACCCTCATGCTGAAGGTGGCCGTGCCGATCTCGCTGGGTGAGTTCCAGGAAGCGGAAGTGTCCGGGGAGGGACGGCATCGGGCGGTCGCGCCGGCCCACGGGTGACGGTATACTCCCCGCGCTGGGAGGATTTCGTCTGATGCCGTTTATTTCCCGTTCACGCGTCGTTTTACCTCTTGCCTGTTTCCTCTTCACTTGCCTGAACGGCGCCGCCACCGCGCAGCCGCGCGGCGGCGCCCCGCAGGAACAGAACCCGTCTGCCGAGCCGCTGAAATTCCGGTACATGGGCCCGCCGAGCGCGGGGCGCATTTCCGCGGTCGTCGCGGTTCCCGGCAACCGGTCAATCTATTACGCCGGCGCGGCGTCCGGCGGCGTCTGGAAGTCGGTCGACGGGGGGCGCACCTTCGAGCCGATCTTTGACGAGCAGTCGGCCTCCGCCATCGGCGCGCTCGCGATCGCGCCGTCCAACCCGAATATCGTGTGGGCCGGCACCGGCGAAGCGTGGGCCATCCGGCCCAGCGACGTGATGGGCGACGGCATCTACAAGTCCGACCATGCGGGCGCAGCCTGGAAGAACATGGGGCTCCGCGAGACCGGCCGCATCGGCCGCATTGTGGTCCACCCGACGAATCCCGACATCGTGTACGCCTGCGCGCTGGGGCGAACCACCGGCCCCCAGGAAGAGCGCGGCGTCTTCCGCACGAAGAACGGCGGCGAGAGCTGGGAGCGCGTGCTCTTCGTGGACCGGGACACGGGATGTTCCGGCCTCGCGATGGATCCGGAGAACCCGGACATCCTCGTTGCCGGCACGTGGCAGGTCGTGATGCACACCTGGGGCATGTTCAGCGGCGGGCCGGGCAGCGCCATCTATCGCTCGCGCGATGGCGGGAGCACCTGGGAGAAGGTCCTGCACGACGGGCTGCCGAAACCGCCGCTCGGGAAGATCGACGTCGCGTTCGCGCCCACCAACTCCAGGCGCGTGTTCGCGCTCATTCAGACCGCGACGCAAGGGTCGCTCTGGCGCTCGGACGATGGCGGGAGCGCGTGGACCCTCGTGAGCCGCGACCGGCGCCTCATCGGGCGAGCCGGGTATTACATCCGCCTCGGCGTGTCGCCGGCCGATGAGAACGAAGTGATGGTCGCGAGCAGCACGCTGTGGCGATCGACCGACGGCGGCGCCACCTTCACGCAGGGAGGCGGCTGCGGTGACTGCCATGACATCTGGTGGGATGCCCGCAACGGCGATCACTACGTGGTCACCGGCGACGGCGGCATGGGGATCACCGCCGACCACGGGCGCACGTTCAACAGCGTGGTGCTGCCGATCGGCCAGATGTACCACGTCGCGGCCGACAACCGCGCGCCGTACTGGATCTACAGCAACCGCCAGGACGACGGCACGATGCGCGGCGCGAGCACCTCGCCCGTGCTGGTGCCGAACGTGCCGTCGTACGGCCTGATGCCTCGCACCGGCGGGCCCGGCGGCGGCGGGTTCTTCGGTGCGGGTGGTGAAGTGCCGGGCAACGTCATGCCTGGCGCCATCCCCTGGGATACGTACCTGGGGGGCTGCGAATCCGGGTTCACGATTCCCGATCCCGAAAACCCCGACGTCGTCTGGGCATCGTGCTACGGGAACAAGCTCTCGCGGTACGACGCGCGGCGCGGCACCGCACGCTCGGTGGCGCCGTGGATGATCACCTTCGACTCGCCGCCGACCGACTCGAAATACCGCTGCCACTGGACGGCGCCGGTCGCCATCGATCCGTTCGACCACAACACGGTCTACTACGGCTGCCAGGTGATCTTCCGCACGACGAACGCCGGGCAGACCTGGGCCGAGATCAGCCCGGACCTGTCCACGAAGGATCCGAAGCGGATCGTCTCGTCGGGCGGGATCATCGGTGACAACCTCGGCCAGTTTGCCGGTGAGGTGGTCTTCGCGATCGCCCCCTCGCCGCTGCAGCAGGGGCTGATCTGGGCCGGCACGAACGACGGCAAGGTCTGGAACACGCGCGACGCCGGCAGGACCTGGAACGATCTCACGAAGAACGTCACCGGCATGCCGGAGTGGGGCACGATCGCGCAGATCGCGCCGTCCCGCTTCGACGCGGGCACGGCGTACATCGCCGTCAGCTACCACATCATGGACAACCGCGATCCGTTCATCTTCAAGACGACGGATTTCGGGAAGACGTGGACGAAGATCAGCGACGGCCTGCCGAAGAATCATCCGCTCGCCTACGTGCTGTCGGTCGCCGAGAATCCGAACCGCCGGGGCATGCTGTTCGCGGGCACGGGCAACGCGTTCTACTACTCGACCGACGACGGCGCGACGTGGGCGCAATTCAAGGAAGGGCTGCCGCCCGCGCCGGTGACGTGGATTGCCGTGCAGAAGCAGCACCACGACGTCGTCGTCTCCACGTACGGGCGCGGACTTTACATCCTGCCCGACATCACGCGGCTGGAGCAGGCGGACACGGTGGACAAGACGGCCGCCGCGCACTTGTACGTGCCGCGACCCGGCTGGCGGTTCGCGAGGGCGGGCCGGGCAGACATCCTGTACTCGGTGCAGGCACCCCCGCAGCAGCCCGCGAAGATCGAAATCCTCGACGCGTCGGGAACCGTGGTGCGGACGCTGCAGCAGGCGCCGCGGGCCGGCGTGAACCGCATCACGTGGGACGGCCGCTACGAGGCGGCGCGACAGGTGGAGCTGCGCACCCTCGCGCCGGACAACCCGAACATCTGGGATGAACCGCGGTTCCGCAACCAGAAGACGCGGCCGGTCACGCACTGGGGGATCCAGAATCCCCAGCGGCAGGGGCCGCTCGCCACGCCCGGGCAGTACTCGGTGCGGCTCACGGTGAACGGCCAGGTCCTCACGCAGCCGCTGGAGCTGCTCAAGGATCCCCTCATCACGTCGAGCGCCGAGGATCTCCTGGCGTCCGCGCGGACGCAGATCCGCATCCGGAACGATCTCGACGAGACCGCGAGGATGGCGAACGAGATCGAGATCATGCGGAAGCAGATCGAGGACCAGCTCGCCGCGAACAAGGGCAAGGCCGCGGACGTGGAGCGGGCGCTCGCGGCCCTCGACAAGCGCATGCTGGGCGTCGAGCTGCAGCTCCTGTCGCGCTCGGACCTGCACAGCGACGACAAGTGGTTCGTCGAGGCCTACAAGATCTACCTGAACCTGCTGTGGCTGAGCGGCGCCGTGGGGTCGGGCGCCGGCGATGAAGCGGGGGGCGCAGACTACCGGCCCACCGATGCACAAGTGGCCGTGCTCGACCTGATTGAGAGGGACCTCGCGAAGGCCCGAGCGGACTTCACGGTGCTCGTCGAGAAGGACGTGCCCGCGTTCAATCAGAGCACGGCCGGTAAGGTGCCGCCCATCGGGGTGAGCGGGGCGATGTAACGAGGTTCTGCCGGATGGTTCTGCCGGACGGTTTCCGGCAGAACCGTCCGGCAGAACTGGCTATTTGGCGAACGCCTCCGAGAACGGCGTGATCCACACCCTTTCCGGGGCGATGTTCAGTTTCATCGCGCCGATGACCTTGTCCTCAGCAAGCAGCTCCTGCGGCTTCTCGGCATCGTACGCGATCGGCGAGAAGGCGTCGGACACGAGCGCCTGCTTCAATCCCTCCGCATCCCTGGTGATACAGACGATCGCGAGATTCCTGGCGGTCAGGTGCTTCCTGATCGCCGCGTTGACCTGGTCCACGGTGAGTGTCTCGAGCGCGCCGCGCATGTGGGCGGTGAACTCACCGATGCCGTACCACTTCGAGTCGAGCGCGTAGCCGAGCTGCTGGTCCTGTCGCGCGGTCATGACATAGACGTTTTTCATCAGGTACCCGCGCGTGGACTCGAACTCCGCGCCAGACAGGCCGCCGTCGATCAGGCGCTGCAGCTCGTGGATGGCAATACGCAGCGCCATGTGGCCGTTCACCGGCACCACCGGGCGGATCCAGATCTCGAAGATCTGCTGCTGGCGCGCGATGTTCGGGTCGGGGAAGAACTGGAACATCCCGCGCGGGAACGCCTCGATGTAGGCGTAATCGCCATAGTTCATCCCGCGCACGTTGCGGATGCGCTGGTACAGCCTCCCCGACGAGGCGCGGTGCTCGCCGAGCCACACCCGCGCGACCGAGAGCGCCGCGAAATCGGGATGGGCGCGCGTGACCTCGATCGGGAACCCGAGCGAGATCGCCGTCGCCCGCGTGTCCTTTTCCAGGATGTTCACGCTGATTCCGGCGAGCGGCTTCGCCCGCACCGCCGCGCGCGGCGCCGCCGGCCCCTCGGGCAGCCTCGCAAGCTGCGCCTGCACCGTCCGCAGCATCTCGCGCGGGACGTCGCCGCTGATGCCGAGGGTGAGATTCGCCCGCGTGTACACCTGGCGGGCGAACCGTTTCACGTCGTCGAGCGTGATGGCGTTGAGGCCGGCGACCGTGCCAAGCGAGACGTGCGCGTACGGCGTGCCCGTGAAGATATCGATCTGCAGTTGTTCCTTCCCGAGTTCCTCCTCGTTGTTCGAGCGCAGGTTCTGGGTGAGCGCGTTGAGCTGCGCCTCCTTCAGCCGCGTGAAGTCCTCCCCGCGAAGGCCCGGTTCGAGCAGCTGCGGAAGCACGATGGCGAGGAAGGTCCGCCAATTGTCCTTGTGGATGACCGCGGTGAGCGTGGACATCTCCTTGTCCACGCGCGCGTCGAACGAGCCGGCCATCGGGTACAGGGCGGCCTCGATTTCATCAACCGTCATGGACTTCGAGCCCGCCTCGGTGATCATCGCCGCGGTGAGCGCCGCCAGCCCTTCCTTCCCGGCGGGGTCGTGGGCGGAGCCGGCGCCAAACAGCAGCTTCACATTGAGCTGCGGCAAGGGGGACGTCTGCTGCACAAGCGGGATGCGAGCACCCGCCCCTGCATCTGCCGCGACCGTGATCGGCGCGATCGCGCGCTTCGGCTCCGTGGCGCCCGAAGCGGGCGCCGGCTTCGCCGCGGGGACCGCCAGCGCCAGGCCGATGCCGGCCGGCAGGGCGTCGTTCGAGAGCGTCGTGACGATCAGGCTGTTGTCCACGAAGTACTTTCCTGCGGCGGCCTGCAGGTCGGCGGGCGTGAGCGCGTCGAGCGTGCGGTAGTAGTTGTTGACCGTGTCGAACGAGCGGCGGTACGGCGCGTACGACGACACCACCGCCGCAATGCGCTCGGTGCTGTCGAGCGACCGCGCGAAGGCGTACTTGTTGGAGGACTTCGCGTCAGCCAGCCGCTCGGCCGGCATGGGCGTCGCGCGCGCCCCGGCGATGGTGGCGAGGATCTGATCCCGGACGTACACCGCGTCGGCCGCGTTCTTCACCCGCGCAAGCACGGTGAAGAGCGAGGCGTCCACGCCGGTGGGCGTGTCCGCGATGAGGGCGTCCACCTTCTGCTCGCTGACGACGAGCCGCTTGTACAGGTCTGAGGTCGGCCCGAAATACAGCGCCCCGATCATGTCCATCGCGGCGGTGTCCTTCCCGTGCTCGTCGAACGCGGGGCCCAGGAAGCCGACCGTGACCCAGGGCAGCGTCTCGGACGGCCATGGCACGTGGACGTACTGCGCGGCCGCCGCCGGCGGCTCCTTCGGGATGTCGGCCGGCGTGACGGCGCCCCCCTTCCAGCCGCCCCAGTGCTTTTCGACGAGCGGCAGGACCTGTTCGGGCGTCACATCGCCCGCGACGATCACGGTCGTGTACTGCGGGCGATACCACCGCTCGAAGAACAGCTTCGAGTACGCGTACTCATTCGGCATGTTCTCGATGTCTTTGATGAAGCCCATCGGGGTGTGCTTGTAGGTGTGGGACTGGTAATAGCGCTCGCGCTGGACCTCGAGCAGCTTCTGCAAGGGCTCGGCGCTGTTCTTGTTGTACTCGCCGAGGATCGCGCGCGCCTCGGTCTTGAAGTCAGGCTCCACGTACGACAGGTTCTGAAACAGGTCGGCGTAGAGCGCGACCATCGTGGCCAGATCCTCTTTCGCGAACGTCGCGTAATAGCGCGTGAAGTCGTCGCCCGTGCTGGCGTTCTCGCGCGCTCCCGCCTCCACCATGATCTGCCGGTATTTCTCGGGCGGCGTGTTCGGCGTGCCGCGGAACATCAGGTGCTCGAAGAAGTGCGCAAACCCGGATTTGCCCGGTTCCACCTCGTTGCGCGAACCGGTCTGGACCGGGATCTGGATGCTGACGATGTTGGGGAAGCCGGTGGGGACGACAATCACCTTCAACCCGTTGGCGAGCGTTGTTGCCGTGGCCCGGAAGGGCAGCACGTCAGGTGTCGCCCCGGGACCCCCGGAAGCGGGTCTGGCGGCGAACGTGGCGACGGCCAGTGCGAGCGCAGTGACGGCCGCCGGCCTGAAAGGTCGGCGCATGGAGGTTCCTCCTGGGTGAGATGGATGACGCCCCCCTACTATGACCTGTTTTACCGGCGGCCAGCCATAGGGCGGGGTCGCCGGATTCGCGATTTAAGTCTTCCAAGTCCGCGACTAAGTTCCCCGCCGCGGTGATCGGACCGGCGGGGATAGTCTGCCTCCAGGGAGATCGCGGCATGAAAAGTCATCCCTGAAGGGATTTATGCGAGCGCCGGCTGGCGGCGTCTTTGCACGACGGGCGGCACACTCATGTTTTACACGCTGCCTCCTGAACGGATTCGGGAGATCTGACGTTGGACGTCCCTGGCGCCTTCTCTCCGGCCTTCTGGCAGTTGCTGATGCAACTGCGTGCCTCGGCGGACGTCGCCGTGGAGATGCTCGACCAGGGCCTGGCACCGACGCTGCCGATCGACGAGCAGCGCTGGCCGGGCCTGCTCGATGAGCTCAAGGAAATCCTCGGCCGGCAAAGCGCCAAAGCCATACTGGCCGCGGGACGCGACGGGCGTTTCCTGGGTTCCCGCTACTGGCTCGGCGTGTTTCCGCTGCGTTCGCGCGGGCACGTCGAAGGGCTGCTGCTCGTCGCGCAACCCCGCACCGGGCTCGGTCCGTGGGACGAAGCCGGGGGGGAGATGCAGACCGAGCAGATGGCGCACGCGCTCCGGAGCGCCATCGAATCGGAGATCGACGCGGCGGACCGCAGCCGCGCGCAGCAGGAGAAGATGCAGCGGCTCGCCGCCTCGAGCCGGCTGGCGGCGCATCTGCATCAGGCGGAAACCGAGGAGGAGCTGTTCGACCTGCTGCTCCAGTCCGCGGCCGTCTGGCACGACCTGGACGCCAGGGTTTATCGGCGTACCCTCGCAGGCACGTACGCCCTGTACAGCCGCCTGCCGGGCGGCGACCCCGGCGCGGCCCCCTCGGAAATGCAGGACACCCTGCTGAGCGCCGCCGGACCACCGCTGTGGATCTCCTCGGTGCCGGACCTGCAGCGCCTCGGATGGAGCAACCCTCGGGGCGAGCTGCTGCTGATTCCGGTCGGGCTGACCGACCCTCCCGACTGGCTGCTCGCCCTGGCCGGGACGCTCGATTCCGACGTTGAACAGGCGTTCGCGTTTCTCGCGAGGCTTGCCGGGCGCGTGCTCGAGCAGTTCGTGGACACGCAGTCGCGCGCCCTGCAGGCGAGGCTGTCGGCGGCCACCGTCCAGGGATCGTCGGTGCCGATCGAGGTCGAAAGCGCGGTGCTCCGCGAAACGATGACGGCGGTTGGAGCCGACGCGGCGCTGCTTGCGCTGTCGGCAGGCGCAAGGGGACATGCCGTCCAGGTACTCGCCTCGATCGGGGCGGCGCAGCCGGACCCGGCGATGACGCCCGTTCCGGACGAGCCGGTGCTGTCGAACGGCCACCTGGCCATTCCTTTCGCGCTCGTCGGCGGACGCAGTGCGGTGCTGCACCTGCGCTCGTCGGCCGAGGGGTTCACGTCGGCGACGCGACGTCTCGCCGGGGCCGCCGTGGTCGTGCTGACGGCGTGGCTGAGCGGACGTGTCGAGACGGCGCCGGTGATCGACGTGCGAACGTGGGATCCGGCGCGAAACGGGGAATCCGGGCGCTGATTGATGAAAGCCATGGAGTACCACATGCGGGTTGCTGTTTCTCCGCTGGTCGGCGCGAGCAAAGCGATGATCCAGCTCCACGAGGAGATCGAGCGCATCGCGCGTTCCGACGCGAAGGTCCTCATCACGGGTGAGAGTGGTGTCGGCAAGGAACTGGTCGCGCGCGCGGTGCACCAGAGCAGCCCGCGGGCGGCGCGCAACTTCGTCGCCGTCAACTGCGCCGGCCTGCCGGAAACGCTGCTCGAATCCGAACTGTTCGGCCACGTCAAGGGGAGCTTTACCGGAGCCTACCGCGACAAGCCCGGCAAGCTCGAACTGGCGGACCGCGGCACCATCTTCCTGGACGAAGTCGGTGAGATGACTCCCCGGATGCAGGGGCTGCTCCTCCGGTTTCTCGAGACGGGCGAGCTGCAGAAGGTGGGCATCGACCGCAGCGTGTCGGTTGCCGACGTGCGGGTGATCGCGGCGACCAACCGGAACCTGGCCGACATGATCGCGCAGGGCGCCTTCCGGGAAGACCTCTTCTACCGCCTGAACGTGATCAACCTCTGGGTGCCGCCGCTCCGCGAGCGCCGCGAAGACATCCCGCCGCTCGTCGACTTCTTCCTCAAGCGCGCCCTGTCGCGCAACGGCCACGTGGTCCGCGCGGTGTCGCCCGAGGTGATGTCGGCCTTCTCGGCGTACTCCTGGCCCGGGAACGTGCGGGAGCTGGAAAACGCGGTGGAGCGCATGGTCGTGACCGGGCGGAGCGAGGTGCTCACCATCGATGACATCCCGGCCGAGATCAAGGCGGGACGCGGCGGGGAGATGCGGCCTCGCAAGGAACGACGGCGCACCGTGGCCGACGATCTCTACAAACGCCTCGTGCAGGACCAGGAGTGTTTCTGGAGCGTCGTCTACCCGTTGTACATGCGCCGCGAGATCACCCGGGACAACGTGCGCGACCTGGTGCGGAAGGGGCTCGAGGAGACCCGCGGCAACTACAAGATCGTCGCGAAGCTGTTCAACATGGACATCCGCGACTACAAGAAGTTCCTGAACTTCCTGCGGAAGCACGACTGCCAGCTGCCATTCAAGGCCTACAGGTAAGCGGGGACGCCATGCGAAGCACCGCCATTGCCTTCGTGTTCTGCGGTCTCGTCGCGCCGGGCGTTGCGGGCGCCCAGCCGACGATCGGCGAGACGCGGCCGGCCGTCGCCGCCGAGCCGCCGGTCGGGACGCCGCCGCTGCCGCCCGATTACGTGATCGGCCCTGACGATCTGCTGGCCATCGTTTTCTGGAAAGAGAGCGACATGTCGGCCGAAGTGGTGGTCCGGCCCGACGGCAAGATCGCACTGCCGCTGCTGAACGACGTGGTGGCCGCCGGGTTGACGCCGGTGGAACTGCGCGATCGGCTGGCGCAGGCGGCGAAGCGATACCTCACCGATCCGACGCCGACCGTGGTGGTCAAACAGATCAACAGCCGCAAGGTGTTCATCACCGGTCAGGTGGAAAAGCCGGGCGCGTACCCGCTCACCGGCCCGACAACCGTCGTGCAGCTCATCGCGACCGCGGGCGGGCTGAAGGAATACGCCAAGTCATCGCACATCGTCGTGATGCGTGCGGCGGCGGGGCGCCAGACCGCGAGGCGGTTCAACTACAAGGACGTGCTCAAAGGGCGCAACCTCCGTCAGAACGTCGAGCTGAAGCCCGGGGACACGGTGATCGTGCCATGACCGCACATCGCGGGGCGCGCCGCGTTCGCCTCGCCTCGGGCACTGCGGCGCTGGTGCTGTTCGCCGTCCAGGCGGCGGCCCAGAGCAGCGCGCCCGGACAGCGGGCGGCGCAGAGCCTTTTCGGCCCGGGCCGGAGCCAGACGGCGCGCGAGGTCACCCTCGACTGGTGGTCCACGCTGTTTGCCGCGTACGACGGCCGGCGGGAGCCGGCTGCGGCCGGCACCGCGCCGCGCTCGATATACTTCGTCGCCGACGAAAGCGTCACGTTCGGGCGGCGCGGCGATTCCATCTCCTTCGGCGGCTTCACGCGCGCCGAACTTCGGAAGTATCGCGGCGCAGACGAGCCGATCAAGCCGGGCGTGACGGGCCTCGCCTGGTTCGAAGCGGGCCTGGGCGCGCGCCTGAAGCTGCGCGCGCTTGGCGCCTATCGGGACACCCCGCTCCGCCTGGCCGGACTGCTCCCCGAGGATCCGGGCACGGGGCTCGGCCTGGACGCCGGGGTGGACGTCACGCCCATCGAGAGCCTCGCCCTCACGCGGCATCGCGTCGTCAGCCGCATGGGCGCCCTCGAGGCTGCGTACGACGTGACGCCGCTGACCCGGCTCACGGCGTTCGTACAGCAGCGGCGGTCCGACGCGGAGGAAGGTGCGCGCCACGACATGCGCCGCGTCGGCGCGCAAATCGCCCGCCATCTGAGCGCGCACACGCAGCTGGTGATCGGCTACGCCCTGCGGCGGCTCGATCGCCTCGACATCGCGGAGCGCACCGACAGCCACGACCTCAACGTCGGGATCGACTACCACCGCGCGTTGTCGTTCACGCGCCGTACGACGCTCGCGTTCCACACGGGGTCGGCCATCCTTCGGCGCGAGCACGGCACCTCGCTGCGGGCGATCGGCGAAGCGACGATCCGCCGGGAGTTCAGGCGATCGTGGGCGGCCGAGGGGGGCTATTCACGCCGGGTGCTGTTCCTCGAGGGTTTCGAACAGCCCGCATTTGCCGACTCGGCGACGTTCAACGTGTCGGGCCTGCTGACGCGGCGCCTCGATGTCGCGCTGTCCGCGCGGTACGCGGTGGGCGAGATCGGGCTGGCGGTGCGGAGCAATCCGTTCGACCTCGCGATGGCCACCGCGCGCCTGCGATGGTCGGTGGGCTCCCACGTCGCGCTGTTCGTGCGCGGCGGGTACTTCTACTACGAGTTTCAGGACAACGCCGGGCTGCCTCCGGGTCTCGCACGCGTGTTGAACCGGCCGACCGCGCAGGCGGGCGTGAGCCTCTGGGTGCCCTTCCTCGACAACGGACGCTGACATGCTGCCAGGACGAAGCTACACGCCCGAGGAGATCATCGGCACCCTGCGCCGCCGGTGGCTGGCGGTCGCGGTTCCCGCCGTGCTCGTCGCGCTTGGAACGCCGATCGTGACGTCGCTCCTTCCCGACGTGTACTCGGCAAGAGCCGTGATTCTCGTCGTGCCGCAGCGCGTCCCCGAGAACTACGTCCGGTCCACCGTGACCACCCGCCTCGAGGACCGGCTGCAGACGATTTCGCAGCAGATTCTCAGCCGGACGCGCCTCGAGAAGATCATCGCCGATTTCGATCTGTACGCCGAGGAACGCAAGACGGCGCTGACCGAGGACATCCTGGAACGCATGCGCAGGGACATCGACATCCGGATCGACAACGGGAGGGGGCGTCGCGACGACGGCGCGTCGTTCTCGGTGAGCTATGACGCCCCGACCGCGCTCCTCGCCATGAAGGTGACCGAGCGGCTCGGGTCGCTCTTCATCGAGGAGAACCTCCGCGATCGCGAGATCCTCGCCGAGGGCACGAACCAGTTCCTGGAAAGCCAGCTCGAGGAGGCGCGCCGCCGTCTGGTCACGCACGAGGAGAAACTGGAGGAGTACCGGCGCCGTTACGCGGGGGAGCTGCCGACGCAGCAGCAGGGGAACCTCCAGGCGATCCAGCACGCGCAGGTACAACTGCAGAACCTCGCAGAGGCGGCGGCCCGCGATCGCGACCGCCGGCTCGTGATCCAGCGGGAGATCGCGGATGTCGCCTCGCAGACCATCGTGCAGGCGAGCGCGCGGCGCGGGCGGGACGGCGAGGGGGACGAGAGCGACGGCGGGCCGATCGCAACCCCCGCCGAGCAGCTCGAGGCGGCGCGCCGGACGATGACCAGTTTGCAGGCGCGGTTGACCGCCGAGCACCCGGACGTGGTGCGGCAGGCCAGGCGCGTGCGGGAACTCGAGGCGGCGGTGGAGCGGGAAGCGGCGCGCGCGCCGCTCGGCGACGGCACGCCCGCCCGGGCGCTCACCCCTGCCGAGGCCGTGCAGCGGAACCGCGCCGCCGAACTGCGCGCCGAGGCGGACAGCCTGCAGCGCGAGCTGGAACGCAAGGCGGCCGAGGAGCTGCGGCTCCGGCGCCTGATTGAGCTGCACCAGCGCCGCGTGGACGCCTCACCCACGCGCGAGGCGGAACTCGTGGCGCTCACGCGCGACTACGACACGCTCCAGAATCTCTACACCTCGCTCCTGTCGAAGAACGAGGAGGCGAAGATCTCCGCAAACCTCGAACGGCGGCAGATCGGCGAGCAGTTCCGGCTGCTCGATGCCGCGCGCCTGCCCGAGAGGCCTGCGTCGCCGAATCGTCCCCTGCTCAACGTTCTTGGGGCACTGGTCGGCATCGGCCTCGGGCTCGGCATCGGGATCCTGCTGGAATACCGCGACAACAGCATCCGCAACGAAGACGACGTGCTCAGGGTGCTCGGGCTGCCGGTCGTGGCGGTCGTCCCGACGATGTGGACCGCGCGCGAGAAGCGGCGGCTGCGCCGGCGCCGCCTGGCGCTGTTATCGGGAACCGCCGTGGTCATGCTCGTGGCGGGCAGCGCCCTCGTGTGGCGCTTGCTCCAGCAGCCGTAGAGGGCCTGATGTACGAATCGTTCTTCGGCCTCCGCGAACGCCCGTTCGATCTGACGACGAACCCCCGGTTCCTGTTTCTGACGCCCCGTCACCGTGAGGCGCTGACGCTGGTCGAGTACGCCTTGAGCGCGCGCAAGGGCGTCTCTCTCCTGCTCGGGGACGCGGGAACCGGCAAGAGCACGATCGTGCGGGCGGCGCTTCAGCGGCAGCCCGAAGGGAGCTGCATCGCGTACCTGACGAACCCCACGCTCACGCGCCAGGACTTCTACGGCTTTCTCGCGAGCGTCTTCGGGTTGTCCGCAGCGGTCAACGGGTCGAAGGTCCGGCTCCTGATGCAGCTCGAGGCGCTGCTGGTGGAGCGCGCGGCGGCCGGGCTGCTCTCGGCCCTGTTGATCGACGAGGCGCAGAGCCTGCCGCACGCGCTGCTCGAGGAAGTGCGCCTCCTCAGCAACATGGAGACGCCGACGATGAAGCTCCTGCCCGTCGTGCTGATCGGCCAGCCGGAACTTGCCGGGCGCCTGAACGACGATTCGCTGCGGCAGTTGAAGCAGCGCGTCTCGCTGCGCTGCAGCCTGCAACCCCTCGACCTGCGCGAGACCGCGGCGTACATCACCACACGGATCCGGGTGGCGGGAGGGGACAGCGGGCAGGTGTTCTCACGCGAGGCGGTGATGGCGGTGTACGAACGCTCGCGCGGGATTCCCAGGACCATCAGCGTCATCTGCGACAGCGCGCTCATCTCCGGGTTCGCCGCGGACCAGCGGCCCGTCGGCAAGGAGATCGTGCTGGAGGTCTGCCGCGACCTCGATTTTCCAGGGGGCGCGCGCGCGGCGTCCGCCCCCGCGGCGGTCGCCGCCGGAGAATCCCGGCCGACGACGGAACTGTTCGCGCACTTCACGACGCGCCGGCGCTTTACCTTCTTCTGAGACTGCCATGAGCCGAATCGAGGACGCATTGACCCGCGCGGGCCGCCCGCCCGCGCCGCCTCCCGGCGGCGCCGAGCCGCCGCCCTGGAATTTCGAGCGCGTCGCGCCGCCGCCACCGCCCCCGCTGGAGGCGGGAGCGGGGCAGCTTCTGTCCCGCCTTGCCGACCCGCTCCTCGACAAGGTGGTGATCTCCTCCAGGATCCCCAGCGCCTCCCTGGAGCAGTTCCGCCGGCTTGGCGCGACGCTCCACCACGCCCAGACCCAGAAGGGCACGCGGGTCCTGATGGTGGCCAGCGCCCAGCCCGGCGAGGGGAAGACGCTGACGGCGACCAACCTGGCGCTCACGCTCAGTGAGTCCTACCGGCGGCGGGTGCTGCTGATCGACGCCGACTTGCGCCGGCCGACGCTGCACGAGCTGTTCGCGCTGCCCAACGTGGCGGGCCTGAGCGAAGGGCTGAACAGCGACACCGAGCAGAAGCTGACGATCACGCCGATCTCGCCGATGCTGTCCCTGCTCGCGGCCGGCGCCCCGAACCCCGATCCGATGAGCGCGCTCACGTCGGGCCGCATGCGCACGGTCATCGACGAAGCGCGGGAGACGTTCGAATGGGTGATCATCGACACGCCGCCGGTGACGCTCATCACGGATGCGGCGCTGCTCGCGGCGATGGTCGACGGGATCGTGCTCGTCGTGCAGGCGGCGGCGACGCCCTACACGCTCGTCCGCCGCACCATCGATACCGTGGGGCGCGGGCGGATCGTGGGCGTCGTCCTGAACCGTGCGGCGGAGGCGGCGCCCCGGGCGTCCTACTACGCCAGTTACCTCGCGCACAGTCAATCCGGCCGCGGACTCGCGAGAGGCTGACGTGCAGCGTCCCAACCCCCGGGTTGTCGCGCTCGTGGTCTTCGAGACCGCGCTCATTCTCGGGGCGATCGTCCTGGCGGTCTACGTGCGGTCGGGCTCGCGGGCCGGCATCGTCATCCTGCAGGAGCACGCGCTGGCCAAGGGGCTGGTGATCGCGTTCATCTGCCAGGTGTGCCTGTACTTCTCGGACCTCTACGACCTGCGTCTCATCTCGGATCGGCGGGAGCTGTTTGTCCGCACGGTGCAGGCGCTGGGCGTCACGTCGCTGGTGCTGGCGACGCTGTACTTCTGGTTCCCCGATCTGATCATCGGGCGCGGCGTCTTCGCGATCGCGGTGACGTTCGTGATTTCCGCCGTCACGGGATGGCGGCTCGCGTTCGAGTGGCTCGTCGGGCGTGTCCGCCCGCGCGAGCGGGTGCTGCTCGTGGGCACCGGCGCCGCCGCGGTCAGCCTGGCGAAGGAACTGCACTCGCGGCGCGAGCTGGGCGTCGAGATCGTCGGCTTCGTCGACAGCGACCCCGCCCTGGTCGGCACGCGCCTGTTCAACCCCGGCGTCATCGGGACGATCGACGACATCCCGGACATCGTGCGGAACGCGGTCGTCGATCGGGTGGTCATCAGCCTCGCGGATGCGCGCGGCAGGCTGCCGATGGACCGCCTGCTCGACATGAAGCTGCGCGGCGTCGCGTTCGATCATCTCGCGTCCCTCTACGAGAAGTACACCGGAAAGATCGCGGTCGAGAACCTGCGTCCGAGCTGGCTCCTGTTTGCCGACGGCTTCCACAACAAGCGCCTGGTCCTTCACCTCAAACGCGCGTTCGACGTGGCGGCGTCCCTCTTCGGGCTGCTGCTCGCGCTGCCGCTGATGGCGGCCGCGGCCATCGCGATCCGCGCGACGTCGCGCGGCCCTGTCTTCTACCATCAGCAGCGCGTCGGCCAGAACGGCGTCGTGTTCACCGTCCACAAGTTCCGTTCGATGCGCGTGGATGCGGAGGCCGCCTCGGGGGCCGTCTGGGCCCGCCCCGACGACGACCGCGTCACGCGCGTGGGCCGGTGGATGCGGCTCACCCGCGTGGACGAACTGCCGCAGCTCTGGAACGTGCTCGTGGGCGAGATGAGCTTCGTCGGCCCGCGCCCCGAGCGGCCCGAGTTCGTCGGGACGCTGACGAGGGACATCCCGTTTTACGGCCAGCGACACGTCGTCAAGCCGGGGGTGACGGGGTGGGCGCAGGTGTCGTACTCGTACGGCGCCAGCGTCGAGGACGCGCTGCAGAAACTCCAGTACGACCTGTACTACATCAAGAACACCTCCCTCGCGCTCGACCTGTTCATCATGCTGAAGACGGTCAAGGTCGTCCTCCTCCGCCGCGGCGCGGCCTGATGGCAGACGAAAGTCGGCGGGCGCGCGGACTTGAGGTGCCGCAGGGGGTGCCGTGACCGCGAAGTCCTCCGAACCCGCCACTTTTGCGCCGCTCGCGTTGGCATGCAGGTCGCAGCCCGGGCGCCTTGAATGCACTCGCAGGCGACGGGCGTGACCAACGCCATGACGGTGGACGTCGAGGACTACTTCCAGGTCAGCGCGTTCGACGACGTGGTGGGCCGGCACCAGTGGGACCGGCTCGAAAGCCGCGTCTGCGCCAACACGGATCGGCTGCTGCGGATGTTTGCAGACCACCGCGTGCGCGCGACCTTCTTCGTCCTCGGGTGGGTGGCCGAGCGATTCCCCGCCCTGATCCGCCGCATCGCCGCCGCGGGGCACGAGCTGGCGTCGCACGGTTATTCGCACCGCCTGATTTACGCGATGACGCCGGAGGAATTCCGCGCGGACGTGCGGCGGTCGCGGTACGCGATCGAATCCGCGGCTTCGATGCCGGTTCTCGGGTACCGCGCGCCGAGCTACTCGGTGACCGCGGCTTCGCTATGGGCGCTGGACATCCTGATCGAAGAAGGGTTCGTCTACGACGCCAGTGTGTTTCCGATCCATCACGATCGCTACGGCCTGCCCTCGGCGCCGCGGCATCCTCACACGGTCCGGCGCCCCGGCGGCACGCTCCTCGAGGTGCCCGGGTCGACGATCCGCTGCGGCGCCGTCAATCTTCCCATCGGCGGGGGCGGATACTTCCGCATGCTGCCGTACGCCTGGACGTCGTTCGGCATTCGCCGCCTCAATCTGGTCGAGCGGAAGCCCGCCGTGTTTTACGTGCACCCGTGGGAGATCGATCCGGCGCAGCCCAGGTTCGCGGCGCCCTGGCTGTCGCGCCTTCGCCATTATCGAAACCTTCACCGGACCGAGTCCCGCCTGCGCCGCCTGCTGGCGGAATTCCGGTTCGACACGGTCAGTGCCGCGGTGGGGCTCGCAGCCGTAAGAGCGGGGGCCGCATGAATGTGGGGGTGATCGGCGCGGGATACGTCGGACTGGTCACGGGCGCGTGCCTGGCCGACTTCGGGCACACGGTGACGTGCGTCGATGCGGACGCGGACCGGATCGAAGGGCTCTGCCGCGGCGCGCTCCCGTTTCACGAGCCCGGCGCCTCCGAGCTGGTGCACCACAATGTCGCCGCCGGCCGCCTGCGGTTTTCGCATCGGCTGAAGGACGGCGTCGCCGGCACGCGCGTCATCATCCTGGCGGTCGGGACGCCGGACGACGGCGCGGGAAGCCCCGATCTCACGCAACTGGACCGCGCGATCGTGGAGGTCGCGCGGGAGCTGGACGGCTACCACGTCATCGCCATCAAGAGCACCGTGCCGGTCGGCACCAACCGCCGCGTGTCGGAGCTCGTGCGCGCGCACCTGCTGCAGCCGGCGCGGGTGGACGTCGTCTCGAATCCCGAGTTCCTCCGCGAGGGGTCCGCCGTGGGCGATTTCATGCGCCCGGACCGCGTGGTCATCGGGTCGAACAGCGCGCAGGCGTCCGCAATCATGCGCGACCTGTATCGACCGCTGTACCTGATCGACACGCCGGTTGTCTGCACCGATCCGGAGACGGCGGAGCTGATCAAGTACGCGTGCAACGCGTTCCTGGCGACGAAGATCAGCTTCGTGAACGAGATCGCGAACCTCTGCGACGAGGTCGGCGTGGACGTGCACGTCGTCGCGAAGGCGATGGGGCTCGACAAGCGGATCGGGCCGAAGTTCCTTCACGCAGGCCCCGGCTTCGGTGGATCGTGTTTTCCGAAAGACACGAGGGCGCTCGCCACGCTCGGACGCCGATACGGCGTGCCCCTGCGGATCGTCGAGTCGGCCATCGCCGTCAACATCGCGCAGGGGGAGGCCGTCGTGGCGAAGGTCGCCGCAGCGGTGGCGGGACTCGCGGGCCGGACGATCGCGGTGCTCGGGCTCGCGTTCAAGCCGAACACGAGCGACGTCCGCGAGTCGCCGGCGATCCATCTGTGCATCCGGCTGGTCGAGGAAGGCGCGATCGTACGGGCGTTCGATCCGGTGGCCTGCGCGTCGGCGGCGGCGGTCATCGAGGCGGACGCGGTGACGTACGCGGAGTCCGCCTACGAGGCGGCCGATGGCGCCGATGCCGTGGTCATCATGACCGAGTGGAACGAATTCCGCAGCCTCGACCTGCACCGCCTGCAGGGAGTCATGCGGGACGCCGTCATCGTGGACGTGCGGAACGTGCTGGATCCGGCGCGGGTGCGATCGCTGGGATTCACGTATGTCGCCACCGGACGCCGCGCCCCGCTGGTCGCGGTCGAGAGGGCGGCGCGATGAAGGTCACGCCGGAGCAGCTCGGCGCCCGGTATCTTCCGGCGGACCCCGCCGCGCGGCCGACGCTCTGTGTCGTCGTCGACACGGAAGAGGAGTTCGACTGGGACGCCCCGTTCTCCCGCCAGAACACCCGCGTGCGCGCGATCGAGCAGCTGCCGGTCGCGCAGGCCGTGTTCCGCCGGTACGGCGTCGTCCCCACCTACGTTGTCGACTTTCCCGTTGCCGCCGATGCGAATGCCACCGGCATGCTCCGATCGCTGCTCGCGTCGGGGGAATGCGCGATCGGCGCGCACCTTCATCCGTGGGTCACGCCCCCTTTCCTGGAGCGGCTGAGCGCGGCGAACAGCTTCAGCTGCAACCTCGGCGTGCTGCAGGAGGCCAAGCTCCAGCGGCTCAAGGAACGCATCACGGAGAGTTTCGGCCGCGCGCCGCGGGTGTACAAGGCGGGCCGCTACGGTTTCGATCGGACGACCGTGCGCGTGCTGCAGAAGCTGCAGTTCGGCATCGACGTGAGCGTGTGCCCGCACATGACGTTCGAGGCGTCGGGCGGGCCGTCGTTCACCGCGTTCGACGCGAGGCCGTTTGCCCTCGGGCGCGATGCGGCGCTGCTGGAGCTTCCCTGCACGGCGGGCTTCACCGGGATCGCCGGAAGCGCCCGGCGCGCGCTTCGAGCCCTGGCGGAGCATCCGCGGGCGGCCCGGCTCCACCTCGCAGGCGCGCTGTCCCGTGCGCGCATCACGGACCGCGTGATGCTGAGCCCCGAAGGTCACAGCCTGGCCGAGATGTGCCGGCTGACCCGCACGCTGCTCGCCGAGGGGCTGCGGACGTTCACGCTGTCGTTTCACAGCCCGTCGCTCGAACCGGGCCACACGCCGTACGTCCGCGATCGCGCCGGCCTCCAGCGATTCATTGCGACGCTGGATCGTTACCTGGAGTTCTTCCTCACCGCGGCTGACGGCGTCACCTGCACGCTGGAGGAGTTCCGCGACCGGACGTTCTCGCACCGGCCCCGGCGAATCGCCGCCGGACTGGTGCACTGAGGGCACGAGCTGTCATATGAAGGTACTGGCGATTTCACCGCTCGACACCGACTCCACCGTGACCCTGCTCGAGGACGGACGCATCCTGTTCGCGGCCGGCGAAGAGCGCTTCACCCGTCAGAAGCTGCAGAGCGGATTTCCGTGGCGCGCGCTGCAGGGCGCGCTCGACTGCACGGGCACGGATCCGTCCGAGATCGACGTGGTCACCTACCCGTTCCTCACGTGGGAAGAGGAGACGCGCCTGTTCGAGCGCAATATCGCGCGCGAGCGGGAGCGGCTGCAGCGCACGGAGCCCGCGCCGGTCCAGCAATTGATCGACGACGCGCGCCGGCGCGTGCCGGCGCGCCGCGACCCGGTGCCGGGGCTGCGGCAGCCGAATCAACGCAAGGAAAAACCGCTGATGAAGCGGCTCGCATACCGGGTGGCGTCCGTCGACGGCGTCGTGTCCAGGAACGTGGCGAAGCGCGCGCTGAGCCAGTGGGGGAAGGCGGCCACCGCGTACCACATGCAGTGGCAGGCGGAGCTCGAGACGGCCCTCGACGAACTGGGCCTGCGCGACCGCCTGCGCCGGGTCGAGCACCACGAGAGCCACGCAGCCAACGCGTTCTACACGTCGGGGTTCGACGAGGCGCTGGTGGTCACGCTCGACGGCTACGGCTCCGGCCTGGCCGGGTCCGTCAGCGTGGGACGGGAGGGACGCATCGAACGCCTGTTCGACCTCGAGTACCCGCACTCGCTGGGCACCTTCTACGAGTCGGTCACCTCGGGCCTCGGGTTCCGGCCGTGCCGCCACGAGGGGAAGATCGTCGGGCTCGCGGCCTACGGCGATCCGTCCGTCCTCGGCGACGTCGTGCGCTCGCGGTTCGAGATCCTCGCCGGCGCCTTCCGCATCATCGAGAGCAACAACGTGTTCTTCGTGCGCATGCTCGCCAGCGACTTTCCGATGCAGGACGTCGCGGCCGCGTACCAGCGCGTGCTCGAGGACGTGTCGGTGGGCTTCGTCCGCCACTATCTTCAGAAGACGGGGCTCCGGCACCTCGTGCTCTCGGGCGGCGTCACGGCGAACGTGAAGTTGAACCAGCGGCTCCGCGAGATTCCCGAAGTGGACGCGATCTTCATCCACCCCCACATGGGCGACGGCGGCTGCGGCACCGGTGCGGGCCTTCTCGCGTTTGCCGGCAACGGCTTCCGCGGATCCGCCCTCGACGACGTGTTCTTCGGTCCGTGCTACGGCGAGACCGAGATCGCCGCGTCGCTGCGCAGCGCGGGACTGCCGTTCGACCGCTACTCGCCAATCGAGAAGAAGATCGCCAGCCTGGCGGCGGCGGGCAAGGTGGTGGCGCGCTTCAACGGGCGGATGGAGTACGGTCCGCGGGCGCTGGGGAACCGGTCGATTCTGTACCACGCGCAGGAACCGGCGGTGAACCAGTGGCTCAACCAGCGGCTCGGCCGGACCGAGTTCATGCCGTTCGCGCCCGCGACGCTCTACGAGCACCGCCACGAGTGCTACCAGCGGGTGGATGGCGCCGACTACGCCGCTCAGTTCATGACGATTACCTTCGACTGCACGGAACGGATGAAGACGGACTGCCCGGCGGCCGTGCACGTGGACGGCACGGCGCGCCCCCAGCTGGTGACGAGCCGATCGAACCCGAGCTTCCATCGGATCCTCTCCGAGTATTACGCCCTCACCGGTATTCCCTCGCTCATCAACACGAGCTTCAACATGCACGAGGAGCCGATCGTCTGCACGCCCGATGATGCGGTGCGGGCGTTCCTGGCGGGCAACCTCGATTACCTGGCCATCGGGGACTTCCTCGTGGCGCACCCGTCGGTGCGGCGGTAGCCATGGGTGTCGTGCTGGGCATCGGCGGCCGGAGCGGCGAGGCCGCCGCGGCGCTGTCGGTGAACGGCCAGGTCGTCGCCGCGGTGTCGGAGTGCAGCGTGTCGAGAAACGCTGCGGGCGCTGGCGTCCGGAGCCCCGGCGTGCCGATGGCGGCGCTGGCCGCGTGCCTGGAACGCGCGCACCTGCCTGCGCACGCCGTGACGGCCATCGCGCTCGCCGACCGCGGGGCCGCCGGCGCGGCCGACGTGCGGGCGTTGCGCCGCGGCCTGCGCCTGCGGGCGCGGCTCAACACGGGCCACGCGCGTCTCGCCCTGGCGGATGCCCTCGACGAAAAGCCCGCGTGGCTGGTCGAGGGGCTTCGCGCGCAGGCGCTGCAGGTCGCGGCCTCTTCATCTGCCGAGCGCATGGCCATCGTCATTGTCGATGGAGTCGCGCGCCGCGGGTCGTTGTTCTACAAGGATGGCCCCGTCATCGGGCGCGTGATGGCGATTGGCGGCGTGGAGCGTCTCATCGCGGCGGCTGCCGACCTGGCCGCGCGGCTTGGCTGCGCCGCCGGCGACGGGGCGCTCGATGCGCTCGAGCGGTTGGGCTCCGCCGGGGACGCCACGTTCGCGCAGGCCTTCGGTACGGTGATCGGCTGGAGCGCGCAGCCGGGCTTCTACTTCGACGAATCGCGCCTCGACGCGCTCGTGGCGGGGGCGGCGTCGGGAATCGGCGACCTGGCGCAGGCCGACAGCCTCCACGCGCGTGTGCGCCAGCGACGGCGGGACCTGGCAGCCGGCTTCTGCATTCGCGTCCACGAACTGGCGGCGCGCCTGTGTCACGCGGCCGCGGCGCTGCTCCACGTCGACGCGGTTGGGCTCGGGGGCAGTGTGTTCGGATCGGACGCCGTGAACACCGCGGTCCGCCTCGAGCTCGGGGATCGGGTCTGGGTGGCGCCCGTGCCCGAAGAAGCGGGCGGCGCGATCGGCGCCGCGGTGGCCACCGATTCCGCGGCATCGCGGTTCGACGGGCTGTCGCTCGGTCCCGCGTTCTCGGAACCGGAGATGAAGCAGACGATCGAGAACTGCCGTCTCGACTACGTCTACGAGCCTGCATGGGAACGGCTGCTGACGCGCGTGTCGCGCCTGCTCGAGTCCGGAAAGACGATCGCCTGGTTCCAGGGCGCGCTCGATTTCGGTGCGCGCTCGCTGGGCAGCCGCAGCATTCTCTGCGATCCGTCGCGACCCTACGCGCGCGAGAACCTCACCCACTATCTCGGTCGTCCCACCGACGAGGCGTGGCTGCCCGTGTCGCTGACCGACGCCGCGGCGGACGCGTGCCTGGACGTGCCGCTGCGGTCCCCCTTCATGTTGCTGCGGGGAACCGTTCGTCCGGAGGCGCGGCCGCTGCTGCGCGCGGCGCTCGACGCGCGCAACGCCATGACCGTCCACACCGTCGACCCGGCGCAGGCGCCCGAGCTGGCCGAGCTGCTGCGCATCCATCGCACGCGCACCGGCGTGCCCGGGCTGATCAACACGCCGCTGACCGCCCACGGCGAGCCGACCGCGTGTGCGCCGCGCGACGCGATCCGGACGACGTTCTCGTCCGCCATCGATGCGCTGGTGATGGGCCGGTTCCTGATGATGAAGGACTACTGGCTGCTCAGGAGCGACACCGATGTCTGACGCGCCGCTCTCCGTGACCGAGGCCACCTGCCGCGAGGAATGGGACGCGTTCGTCGACGGGCACCCTGAGGCCGCCGTCTACCACCGCTGGGAGTGGCGGGCGATCATCGCGCGGGCGTTCGGGCACCAGACCAGATATCTGGTGGCAAGGACCGGCGGCGTGATGGCCGGGGTGCTGCCGCTCGTCGCAATGCGGTCGCCGGTCTTCGGGCGCTTCGTCGTGTCGCTGCCGTTCGTGAATTACGGCGGCGTGCTGGCGTCCGCCGCGCGCACGGCCGACGCGCTGCTCGGCGCGGCCGGCGCGCTGGCCCGCGCCGGGGGCTACAGCCACGTGGAGCTGCGCCACCGCGCGCGCCGATTCGGCTCGCTGCCGTTCCGCGCCCACAAGGTGGCGATGGAGCTGGCGCTGCCGTCCACCCGCGACGCGCTGTTCGGGCTGTTCGACCGCAAGCTGCGGAACCAGATTCGCAAGTCGGAGAAGAGCGGCCTGGACGTTGCCGCCGGAGGGCGGGAGCTGCTCGACGCCTTCTATGAGATCTTCGCGACCAACATGCGCGACCTGGGCACGCCGGTGTACGGCCGCAACCTCTGCGAAGAAGTCCTGCAGGAGGTTGGCCCGCGCGCGGCGGTGATCGTGGTCAGCCGCGGCGGAGAGCCGCTGGCGGCGGGCATCACGATCACGTACCGCGACCGCGTGGAGATGCCGTGGGCGTCGGCCCTGCGCCGCGGCCGCGAGTGGTGTGCGAACCAGATGCTCTACTGGGCGGCCATCGGGCGGGCCGTCGACGCGCACGCGCGGCAGTTCGATTTCGGCCGGTCCACCATCGGCGACAGCCACTTCGAGTTCAAGAAACAGTGGGGGGCCGTCCCGGACGCGCTCCACTGGGAGTACCTCCAGGTCGGCGGCGCCGCGCTGCCTGACTTCAGCCCCGCCAGCGCGAAATACCGCCGCGCGGTTGCGATCTGGAAACGCCTGCCGCTGCCGGTGACCCGCCTGGTTGGACCGCACATCGTGCGGTGCATTCCGTAGGGCGATCGCGGCCCGTCACCAGTCTCCGTCGCGTTCGTACCCCAGCTCGATCAGCAGGTCGCCGGCGATCTCCTTGAACCGGCGCTTGTCCTCGTCGGTGAAGTGATTCCGCCAGTCGCCGCGGACGCCCCTGCGGTAGAAACTTCCTCGGTCCTCGTCTCCCGGCCGGCGCCCGGTCATGAAACTGATCGACGAGTAGCGCAGCATCGCGGACACGTGCTCGTCGGCGGGGAGCCCCAGGAACCGCAGCAGCCCGGCGACCGTCCCGGCGCCATCCTCGAGCAGCGACTCGTAAGCGCAGGTGAAGATGCCGTACTTCGACGCGTACGCGCGCTGCGCTTCGATCAGCCGGCGCCAGTATTCGACGCTCGCCGCGAAATTCCACGCCCGGCCGCGCCGCGCCGAGAAGAACCGATCGGAGACGACGACATCGCGCCCGTCGCGATACACGGCGACGAGCCGTGCCTCGGGAAAGACCGACCGGATGAACGGGGTCACGAGCACGTGATTGGGCGTCTTCTCGACCAGGTACGCGCGCGGCTTGAGGCGCGCGCCCACGAAGTCGAAGAAGCGGCGGCAGTAATCCTCGCCCGACCTGCTGGCCAGCAGCTCGCGCCTGAGCGCGCGCTGGTCGAGCAGGCTGAGATCCAGCAGCGTCGAGGGACGCGCGGTCCGCGGGGGGGCCTGCCGCCACAGCCCCTGCACAGCGGCCGCCGCGACCGCCAGCCGATGCCGCGGCAGCCTGGCGAGGCCGCCGCCGCTCCAGTACGAGCTGGTAAACAGGTTACGCGTGGCCGTGGCGATGTCCTGCGTGGCCGCATAACGAAAGACGTTCGTCTCGCCGAGGCAGCGGATATCCGGATGCAGGGCCAGCAGGTTCGCCAGCCACGTGCTCCCGCTCTTGTAGTGCCCGACGATGAACGCGTAATTGGCCCCCGTCGGGGAGGGCATCGCCGCGGGCTCCGGCACTCGAACGGCCGCTGTTCCGGTGGTCATCAGTCGCCTTTCGCGCTCCTCGGGCGACTGCAAGAGTGTCGCCCGGGAGCCGGGCGCCAGGCCACACCGCGCCAGGCGATTGTCTCCTTCGCGGAAGACTTTGGTCTTCCCGGAGGCGGTCAGATGCCGATCGTGACGCTGCTGAGGCGGAAGAAGTCTGCCCCCAGGTGGCCGGCGGTTTGCGAGCGTGCACGGAGGAATGCTGCGCAATCTGTTCGTCATGAGCATCGCCGGCGTGGGTATCTTCTACGGCCTTCGCGGCCCGTTCTACGTCCTCCTCCTCTACCTCTGGATTGCGTACTTCAGACCGGAGCAGTGGGTGTGGGGTGATTTCGTCGGACAGCTCAATCTGTCGTTCATCGCCGGATTGGCGCTCGTGGGATCGCTGTTGCTTTCTCGGGAGCGCGAGCGGATCCGGCTCGACCTGCGGACGGTCGTGCTCTTCCTGTTCCTGCTTCAGAGCATTCTCTCCACGGCGCTGGGTCCGCACGCGGAGTACTCGTGGGCTTACTGGCCCGATCTGGCGAAATCCCTCGTGGTGACGTACGCGGTGGCGACGCTCGTGAGCGATCGGCTGCGCTTCCGGCTCACGCTCCTGGTGATTGCCGTATCGCTCGGGTTCGAGGCGTCGAAGCAGGGATGGTTGCAACTGCTGCTCAACCCGGGAGCAAAGAACGTCAACCGCATTCCACCGTTCGGCGATGAAAACGGTGCCGCGCTGGCGATGTTCATGCTAACGCCGCTGCTGCTCGCGCTCGCGAGCACCGCCGCCCGGCGATCGGAAGCGGTCGTGCACCGTTTCATGGCAGTCGGGGTCGTGTTCCGGGGGATCGCGACCTATTCCCGCGGTGGATTCCTGTCAGCCGGCGTCCTCGGCATGCTGTATTTCCTGCGCTCGCGGCACAAGGTGCGCGCGGCAGTTGGAGTGGGGCTGCTGGCGGGGCTCATTCTGACCGTCTTTCCCGAGAAGTTCTGGGACCGGATGGAGACGATTCGCTTGGCGGCCGATCGCGTCATCAATCGCGACGATGACGGCGGCCCGGAGACTGATCGCGGGGACCGGTCGGCCATGGGACGGCTTCACTTCTGGACGGTCGCCGTCGACATGGCGCGCGACCGCCCGCTGACCGGTGTGGGTTATCTCGGTTACAACCCAAGCTTCGACGCGTACGATTTTTCGGGCGGCGAGTTCGGTACCCACCGCTCCGTCCACAGCGCGTGGTTCGGGGTGCTGGCGGAGCTTGGTTTCCCGGGTCTCATGCTGTTCGGCTCCACCATGCTGCTTGCCCTGATTGCCTGCCGGCGGGCGCGCCGGCAGGCCCGACAGGGCACGATCGACGCCGAGTTCGGCGTGTATGCGACCGCGCTGGAAACCAGTCTCTTCGTCTATGCGGTGGGGGCGTGCTTCATTCCCTTCCAGTACGTGCATATCTTCTGGAACATCGCCGGACTGACGATGGCGCTCGATCGGATCACGAAGACGGCTGTGGCGGCCCGGGCGGTGGATAACGCGCCCGCGCCGGCGTTCGGGGACGCGCCGGTACCATCCGCGGTCGTGTAGGCGCCGGTCAGGCGCACGCCGGATGGTCACGCGTCCGGTGGGGATCGCCTTCTGGCGTTCCTCAGAGCGCCGCGAGGAGCAGCAGCAGCGTGGCCGCCATGATCAGGGCGGCTGCGGAGGCCAGGCGCCGCGCGGCGCGCTGGCGCTGCGACACGAACGGCGCCGGGTGTCCGAAATCCTCGACGGGATCGGGCGATGCGTCGGCGGGGACGGTGAGCCGCGCAGGGGGCGCGACGGTGTTGGTGATGAGCAGCACGAGCGGACGGGTCAGCGTTCGCGTGGGCGCGTTGCGCAGACCACCGATCGCGCGGTCGTAAAAATACTCCGATCGCTCCACATACACCGGCCGGCGCTCGCTCGTGCCGTACGCCGCGGCGAGGCGGAACACATCCGCTTTGCGGAGCTCCTGCGCGGCCCACGTCTCGGTCGGAAACTCGAGCGCCTCCGGATGATCGAGGTAGGCGCGCTCGTGCGCCGCCATCCAGTCGGCGTAGGCGAGCAGGCTGCACCGCGCGTAGCGGTACATTCGATCGCGCTCGCCGCGCTCGCGCTTGATATCGAGATACTTGCCGAGCGCCTGGAGGAACACGGTATAGGACCAGCGCCGCTCGGCGTCCAGCAGCGCGCGCGCCGCGATGTCGTCGCGCGGATGGATGCACCGGCGGATGAACCGCTCGGCGGCCTCGAGATAGCGCGCCTCGCCCGTCAGGCGGAACGCGTCCAGCATCGCGTTGATCGAGTTGCCCGCGCCGCGGCCGGGGCCGTGATAGAGCGGCGACACCGTCCGCGTCGCGGCGCCGGAGGGGGGACGCGCGATCCACCGCAGGATCGCACGCCCCCCCTCTTCCATCTGCAGCACCCACCCGGCGAGCTCCAGCACCGCATCCCGGGACCGGCGCGAGCCGGTCATGAACCAGTGGAGCATGAGCCCCGTCGTGTAGTTGTGCTCGGCGGAAGGGCCTCCGCCGCCGGCGGCGCTGGAGCGCGCGTACGTCCGGTGCGTCGAGCGTCCCGCATCGACGTAGTGGGCGGTGTGCCAGAAGAGCCCGTGGCTGTACTCGGAGCGATCCTCGCCGGTGTGATAGATGTCCACGTCCACGACGTGCGCCGCAAGATCGTCCATCAGCTCGCGCCAGCGCAGGTCGCCGTCGCGAAGGTGCTGGCAGGCGAATCCCGCGACGGCGTCGTACTGGTTGTTGTAGTGGGAGATCAGCGGCCGTTCCGCCGGCGCGTGAACCGACTCGTGGTCCGCGTAGAGATCGCCGAAGTGACGCCAGCCGTATTCGTCGACGACCTCGCGCCTCGCGGCAAACGCGGTGGGACCCTCGATGGCGGCGCGTGCGAGCCGCACGCAGTCCTCGCGAGCATCCTCGGCGAGCGGCAGGACAGAGCCGAACGCGCCGGTGGCGCAGGCCCAGGCGGGATCGACCCACGCGCAGAGCGGCGAGCGAACCCAGTCGAGCGGCTCGTCGGTGATCGCGTCGGCGCCGAAGCCGATGAAGAACGCGTGCGTCTTCTGCTCGCCCCCCTGGATCTCGTGCAGATCCGCCGCCTGCCGCGGGAAGAGCGACAGCCGAAGGCAGTCGCGCTCCCACGCGAGACACTTCGGGAAGTTCTGCCAGAACTGCCGCATGGCGATCGACACGTGCGCGCGCCCGCTCCACGCCGAGACGATGGGCGTCGCACGCCAGCCGCGGCCCTGCCTGCCGGCAACCCTGAACCGATACCCGCGAAACGCCACCGTGGTGCGCCCGTGGCGGCTCACGTGGTTGCGGCTCTGCCAATTGCTGCCGCCGCTCGAGTCCTGGTACAACTCCATCGGGGCGGTCAGGTCGGCGAACGGCGCGCCGGTCTCCGGTGAGCACCGCGCGCGGGCCTCGCCTGCAGGAAGGCGGATCGACACCGTCAGCTCGCGGAGCAGAACAGATCCGCCGCCGCCCAGCTCCCAGTACCCCCCTGGATGCGACGCGCGCCTGGGATTTCGCGTCGTCAGCTCGAAGAGGGCGACCGTCGATCCGCGGTAGAAGTGCATCAGAAGCGCCAGCTCGAGGAGCGCACGCTGGCGCCTCCCTCCGATCCGGCCATCGGCGCGGACAGTCGCCCGCAGCGGGCCGTTCTCCTCGATCGCGACCGACGTGAACGTCGCGTCGAGCCGGTGGCCGTCTTCGTCCTCGATCTCCAGCGCCATCGCGGCAGGGCCCGCGGTCAGAGGAAATTCCCGGCCGCTTCGCGCCTCGAAGCGGGTGGGTCCGGTATCGATCTCGACGGTGCCGTCCGCACGTTCTCGCGCGAGCGACGGCAAGGGCGGCTGAATCGAGCAACCTCGCTCGAGTTGGTAGGTTCCGCGCTCGCCCGCGAGCGTGACCTGAAAATCCAGCAGGAGCCACCGGACGCTGGTATCGCTCCAGAGATCCACCGGCGTCGCCTGAAGCGGGACCTCGCGGCCCGCCGCATCGCGCAGGCGGACCTGCCGGGGATCGCTCAGCCATTCCCGCGGCAGCGGAACGCCCAGTCTGAGCGGCTGGCCGCGGTACATCCGCACGCGGCCGGCGGCCGGCGCCAGCGGCGCAACGTAAACGGCGCACGACGAACGGGGGCCGGCCGGCATGGCTCAGAAGGGGAACACCAGGGGTGTCACCAGCACGGTGACGATCATCAGCAGCAGATCGAGCGGCAGGCCGATGCGGACGAAATCGCCGAACCGGTATCCTCCCGGCCCGTACACCATCATGTGCGTCTGGTAGCCGAGCGGCGTCGCAAACCCGGACGATGCGGCCACCATGACCGTTGCCGCAAACGGCACGAAGTCCACGCCCATGCCGCGCGCCGCGGCGAGCGCGATCGGGAAAGCCAGTGCGGCGGCGGCGTTGTTGGTGACGATTTCCGTGAAGACCAGCGTCAGCAGGTAGATTCCCGCGAGCACGGCCCACGGCCCGGCGGGGCGAAGCGCGTCGACGAGCGTGGCCGCCGCGATGGCCGCGAGGCCTGTTGACTCGATCGCGCGCCCGATGCCGATCGCGGCGCCAATCGCGATGAGAGTCGACCAGTCGATGCTGCGCCGCGCCTGCTCGGCCGAGCAGCAGCGCGTCAGACCCATGAGCGCCGCCGCGAGCAGTCCAATGTTCAGCAGGCTCAACCCGAGGCTCCCCTCGAACGCCGCGGCGACCACCAGAGCGGCGAAGATCGCCAGGGCGATCCAGGCGCGGTCGTGGCGGACCGGACGGGATCCGGGGACGGCGGAGCTGAGGAAGAAGTCGCCGTTGTTCCGGTGCTTCCGGTGAAACCATGGGCGGGTCTGCAGCAACAGCGTGTCGCCGACTTTCAGCACGATGTCGCCAATCTTTTCCTGGATACGCTCGCCGTGCCGGTGCACGGCCAGGACCACGGCGTCGTAGCGGTTCCTGAACTGCCCCTCCCGGATGCTCTTGCCGACAAGAGGGCATCGCGGGCTGACGACCACCTCGGTCAGGCACCGATCCTCGCGCCGATCGTTCACGCGGTACGTGTGCTCGAGCGGCGGCGACAGCCCGCGGACGTTCTGCAGCTCGACGAGCGAGTCCACGATGCCCACAAACACCAGCCGATCCTCGGCGAGCAGGCGCTGCCCCGGCCCGATGCCGGCGAGCGATTCGGCGCCGCGCTGGATAGCCATCAGGTAGGCGCCCGGCAGGTGCCGAAGGCCGGCGTCTTCGACCGTCTTTCCGACGATCGGGCTGTTGCGCCTGACGAGCAGCTCCGCGGTGTACTGTCGCGTCTCGTCGCCGTTCCAGGCGGGCTGTCGCCGATCGGGCAGCAGCCGCGGCGCGAGGACGACCAGGTACGCCAGCCCGGCGAGGGCGACGGGCAGGCCGAGCGGCGTAATCGTGAACATCCCGAACGGCCGGATCGAGGGATCCGTCTTGTTCGCCTCGATCAGCATCCCCTGGACGACGAGGTTCGTGCTGGTGCCGATGAGCGTGCAGACCCCGCCGAGAATGGCGGCATAGCTGAGCGGAATGAAGAGTTTCGACGGGCTCTGGCGTGTCTTCTTGCACCACTCGCCGATGACGGGCACGAACATCGCCACGACCGGCGTGTTGTTGATGAACGCGCTGGTGACGGCCACCGGCACGATCATCCGGACGAGGGCGCGCAGGAGCGTGGCCGGACGGCCCAGGAGGCGTTCGGTCAGCAGCGCGATTCCGCCCGTTTCGGTGAGCCCCGCGGCAATGACGAACAGGACGCCGACTGTCAGCAGTCCCTCGTTGCCGAACGCCAGGGCGGCCTCGCGGGGGGTCGGGAAGCGGCCGGAGAACGCGCTGAGCGACATCAGCGCCGTCAGCCCGCCAACCAGCGTGACATCGGGCGGCGCAAGGTTCCGCCCCAATATATAAAGGATAGCGACAAGGAGGGCGAGCGCGACGAGCGGTTCCCAGCTCATGCGAGGCCCAATGCCGCGGCGCTCTCCCGGCTGAAGGCCGCGGCTTCAAGGATGGCCGGGAGCGCCGCCAGCCGTTGCGGCCAGCCGAGCGACGCCAGGTCGGCGCCCGCGACGAGCGCGCGACGCTCGTCGTCGGCGAGGTGGAGGAGGCGCGCAAGCGCGACGGCGAATGCGTCCGCGTCGGCCGCCTGCACGCACGCGGGCAGCACTTCGTGGGGGAGGCCTTCCGCCACCTGCGGCGTGACGACGCAGGGGGTTCCGGCGGCCACGGCTTCGAGCACCTTGTTCTGAACGCCGCGCGCCGTGGCGAGCGGCGCCGCGGCAGCGACCGCCTGCCAGAGATACGGCCGGACGTCCGATACCGTGCCGGTCACCTCGATCTGCTGGCGTGGCGAGGCCAGCGCGCGGACGGCAGCGGTTGGATCGGCGCCGACGATCAGGAGTCTCGCGTCGGCCACGTCGCGCCGGACGCGCGGCCACACGTCGCGCGCCAGCCACCGCGCGGCGTCCGCGTTAGGGCCGTAGTTCATGACGCCGCAGAAGACGACGTCGCGTCGCCGGGGCACATCCGCCGGAGGCGCGAACGATTCCAGATCCACGCCGTTGGGCACGATTCTCACGTACGCGTCGGGCGCCAGGCGGACGAGCGCCGCGCGCTCGCGCTCGTTCACGACGAGCGCCGCGCGCGCGGCAAGGCTGGCACGCGCCTCGAACGCCCGCAGGCGCTGCGCCTCGCGGGCATAGACTCGACCGAGCGGTCCGCGCGTGGCGAGAGCCAGCTCCGCCCATTTCAGCGAGTCGACGTCGACGAGATCGAGCACGAACGGAATGTCTGCAAGCGGCGGCTCCGCCGCGAAGCGCGCCATGCCCGAGCAGTACGCCAGGACGACCTCCGGCTGCCGGCGCCGCACGATCCGCTCGAGCGCCGGCCGCATCCCGGAGGCGTCGAGCAGGCAGTGCGTCAGCGGACGGCCGGTGGCGAGCCCGCGTGCCGCCCGCACGGCCTGCCCTGCACGCGACACCCGCACGATTTCCAGGTCACGCACCAGCGGTCGAAGCGCCGAGAGGTCGCGCGTCTCCTCCCGGCCGTGCGCCAGCGAGACCAGCGAGACCTGGTGTTCGGCCGCCAGCAGGCGCAGCGCGTGAAACGCGCGCAGGCGGTCGCCGCGGTTCGGCGCGTACGGCACCCGGTGCGTGAGGTAGAGAATCTTCACGACACCAACGCCTCGGGACGGTCGGCATCGGCGGCAACCGCGCGCGCCCGGATGATGCGCGCGGGCACACCGGCCGCGATGACGCAGTCGGGCAGCGGTCGCGTCACGACCGCCCCGGCGGCGACGACCGTGCCGCGCCCGACGTCGGCCATGACCACGCTGCCGCTGCCGATCCACGAGCCCGCACCGATGCGGACCAGCCGCGGCGTTCCGGGCTGCTCGCGGATCGGAATCGTCAGGTCTGCGATCCCGTGCGTGGCCGGCCCGCTCGTCACGTGAACCGCGGCGCCGAGCAGGACGTCGCGCTCGAGGTGCACGAGGCCGAGGTGCGATCCGGGCCCGACATACACGTGCGGCTCGATGCGGGCACCCGCCTGCGAGAACAGCACGCCGAACTCGATCGCCACTTCAGCACTGCATTCCTGGAGTACCCGGCGAAGGAACGCCGCCCGCAGGTACCGTCCGGGGAGCCCCGGAATCAGCGACAGCGCCTGCGTCGATCCGGCCAGCGCACGGTCCCGGCCGAACACGCGGGCACGGATCCAGTAGGACACGAGCGCGGGGGCGACCGCCACGGTCGCGAGGGCCCGCGCAATCGCCTTGGCGGTCGCGCGTATCCCTGTCATCCATGCCTCCGCCGCGATGCGGTACCGTGCTGCCGGTAGACCTCCTCGAGCGCGCGCGTGCGCGCCTCGAACGACAGGGTGGTCTCGACGCGTGCCCTCGCCGATGCCGCCCTGCGCCGCATCGCGTCCGGATTCCGCACGGCCTCATCGATCGCAGCGACGAGCCCCCGCACGTCACGCGGCTCGACCACGAGTGCGTCGATGCCATCACGCACCAGTTCCGCGGTCCCGCCGGCGGCCGTGGCGACCACCGGCGTTTCCAGGGCCATCGCTTCGAGCACCGCGTTGGGCGTGCCTTCGTACTCGGACGACTGCACGAAGAGATCGAATCCGTGGTGCAGGGTCACGATGTCGCCGCGCGCGCCCAGCAGCCGCACCGATCCGTTCAACCGCAGCCGATCGGCCTGGGCCCTGAGCGCGGCTTCGAGCGAACCGCCGCCGGCGACGGCCAGACGCAGCTGCGGATGCCGGCTCGAGAGCTGCGCGAAGGCGTCGAGCAGCAGGTCGAACCGCTTCTGGCGCTCGAGGCGGCCGATCGCGCCGACGATGATGGCGCCGGGCGGGAAACCGAGCGCGCGGCGGGCGGCCGCTTCCCTCGACCGCTCGCGGCGAAACGCCCCGGGATCGATACCGTTGAGGATCGTGCGGACGCGCGCCGCCGGGACTCCCGACCGGACGAGCACATCGCGGATCTCGGAGGACACCGCAATCACGCACGGAAACCGGCGGAGCAGGAGCCGATCCGCGGGGTAGTACACCCGTCGCTCGCGCCAGGACTGGCCGGTCCACCCGTGAGCGGTCGTGAGCGGCGTGACGCCGTCACGCCGGGCGAGCAGCAGCGCCAGCAGGTCGGTCTTGTAGTCGTGCGAGTGCACCAGATCGATCCGCCGTTCGGCGACCGTGCGACGGAGGGCAGGCCAGATCCGCGGGTCGAAGGAACGGCGCTCGACGACTTCCAGGTAGCGGACGCCGGCCGCACCGGCCCGTCGATCGACGTCGAACACGTCGTCCCGCCGATCGCGGATGTAACAGACGGTGACGTCGAACTCCGCGGGATCGTGCCGGGCCGCGCCGAGCAGGATGGTCTTCTCCGGGCCGCCGCCGGTACCGCGGACCGTCCGCAGCTCGAGCACACGAAGCGGCCGCGTCATGGGACGCCAGCCTCGGGACGCCGCCGGGAATAGGCGGCCCCCAGGATGACGGCGAACGCGCGGCCCGAATCGTACGCGCCGGCCACCAGAACGGCCTGCACCGCGTCGGCGAGGCGAACCTGGCGGCCGCGCCGCAGCATGCGCAGGGCCCGCGCGCCGATCAACGCGAAGGGAACCGCGGCTGCGCCGCCAGCCAGCCACGCCACGCCGGGCGGGGCGGCGACGAGGAAGATCGCCGTTGCGGCAAGCGCGGCGAGGTCGAGGACGGGGATGACGGCGCTGGCGAGGGATCGCCACGAGCGCGGCGCGCGCAGGCTGACGCGCAGGTTGTCGCGGCCCCGCCACAACTCGCCGAAGAACACCGAACCGAGCGTGCGGGGGTCGCCGTGGTGCACGCTCCGCATTCGCGGCTCGGCGACGACGGCATAGCCCGCGAGGCGCAAGCGCCGGCAGAAGTCCACGTCCTCGCAGGTTTCGAGCGCTGCGTCGAAGCCCCCCACCGCGTCAAACGCCGCCCGCCACACGGCCATGTTGCCGCTCGCCAGCCACTCGGCGTCCCGCCGTTCCGCCGGCCGCTCCCGCAGCGCGTCGTACGTGCGCTGCACCCATCCGGCGGCGGGCGGCGGCGAGTACGCGGCGCCGGCGGCGCCGGCGCCGGGTTCCGCCAGTGAATCGACAGCGGCCGCGAGCCAGCCCGGATCGAGTTCATGGTCCGCATCGACGAAGGCGAGCAGGGCTCCCGCTGCGCTGCGGGCACCGCGGTTGCGCAGGCCGGCGACGCGCCCGCCCGGCATTTCCAGCACCCGGGCTCCGGCCGTGGCGGCGACGCCGGGCGAGCCGTCGCGCGAACCGTTGTCGACGACGATCGTTTCCACGAGGTCTCGCGGGTAGCGCAGTGTGCCAATCGACGCGAGGCACCGCGCGAGGCACGCCGCGTCGTTGCGCACCGGGACGATGAAGGAGACCCGGGGCAGCGTGCGGCTCATCGTGGTCCGCCACTTCCGCGGGCGGCGGGGGCCGCGCCCGCGTACTCGAACGCGCCGGCGTCTGGCGCCCGCCCGACGCTGCGGCTTCGGCGATCGAAGTCCGTCATCCGTGCATCGACCGGCACTCCCGCGTCGATCGCGCCGGCGGCACGGCCGGTCAGATGGAGATCGGCCGCGGCCGGGTCGACAAACCAGTCGCGGCGTGCGCCCGTGACGTTGCCTTTCATCACGGCCGCGCCGCCGTTGCGGAACTTGATCTCGCGGCTGGTGAGATTGTTCGCGACGGTTCCGCGCGTTTCCGGGAAGCGCACGCTGATCGACCAGTCGAGCGATCCCTCGACGACCACGGTGTTGTGTTCGACCGTGACGTCCCGCGCGCTGTTGACCTCGATGCCTTCGTTCGCCCATCGGGACAGGTTGACGACGACGTTGTTGCGAATCAGCCCGCCATCGTGATCGAACGCGGTTTCCTGGCCGCGCGCCCGCTTGCTTCGTCCCGCCCGCACGCCGAGCGCGATGCCGCGGTACGAGTCCACGATCAGGTTGCGCTCCACGACCGTGCCGCCGGAAGCGGCCCAGAACAGGATCGCCGGACCCGCTTCCCGGCCCCGGGATTCCGGCCCCCGGATGCGCTCGAACCGGCTGTCGCGCACGGTCCAGCCGCGCGCCGCGAGGACGTCGATGCCATTGGTGTAGTCGCTCGGCGCGGCGTCGGTGTACTCGAACAGCGAGCACGCGACGAGGCCGTTGTCCGCATGTTCGCCGTTGGCGGCGACGCTGCCCTTGAGCAGTTGCTCTCCGGTGTCCACGATGCGGACGTTGTGCACGACGAAGCCGCCGGCGCCGCGCTCGCCGCGGACCTGGATGCCGTGGTGCGAGACCCAGCCGACGGTCAGGTCGGCGATGGTGACGTCGCGGGCGTTGACCGCAATGCCGACGCCGACCCTGCCTCCCGTCATCCCCGCGCCGCGCAGGATGACCCGGTCGCGATTGCCGCTGGCGCCGCGCAGCACGAGGCCCGGCACGTCGATCCTGATCGTGCGATCGAGCTGGTACTCGCCATCCGCCAGAAGGATCGTCGCCCCCGGGTCCGCCTCCCTCATCGCCTTGCGAAGCGCCGCGAGACCGCGCACGATCCTCACGCTTCCGGCCTGTCGCGGCGCCCACCCGCAGCGCGGACAGACGGTGGCGGCTGCGCGCGGCCGCACCGCGGTGGCAGAGGTGGGAGGATGCCGGCGCTGCCGCTGGCGCGGCTGCGCCTCCATGCCGGCCGAGCCGGCGAGCCATGCGACGAGGCAGGCGGCGGCGATCGCGCGTGTGGTGATCTGGCGCGTCATGAGTCACACTCCTCGAGCCACAGCTCGACGTTCAGCATCACTTGCAGCAGATAGCCGTAATCCACAATCCCGCCACGGGTGCGGTCCACGGCAGCCCGGACGGTCCCGGCGTCCCACAGGCCGCGATCCTGGCATCGGGGCGAGAGCAGGACCTGCTCGACCGAGTCGAGGAGCATGCGCTTCATCCACACGTCGAATGCGTGGTAGTGCCGGAACCCGGGAACGTGCAGGCGCCGCAGCGCGGTGTTCATCTTGTCGAACAGCGCCTCGACGAGCGGGCCGGCCCCGGCCGGCGCGCCGGTGTTGGCGTTGCGCACGCGAAGCATCTGCGGCGCGCACGCCGCGATCACCGCCCGGTGCAGGCCGGTGTCACGACGCCACTCGGATGGTCCGCGGAAGACGGCCGCGAGCACGTCCTCGTCCACAAACGGCAGCCTCACATCGACCGCGTGCCGGAACAGCTCGAGCGACGCAACCGTGAAGCGCCGATGGTGCTCCCGCAAGTACACGTACGTGCAGAGGTCGTCCGCCGACAGATTCACGCCGTCCAGCGCCCGTTCGAGCGTGGCGGCCGGAGCCGCGGCCGCCCGGGCACGGTGTGGCTCGGCGAAGAGCGATGCGATCGGAAGATCGCGCCGGACGTAGTCCGTGCGCTGAAGCAGATACGGCACGAACTCACGAGGCGACATCTGGCCCGTGTGCGCGTCGGTGTGGAACGGCCAGGCGAGACGCGACTTCAGCAGCTCACCGCCGTGCCCGCGCAGCAGCACGGCGAAGTCCGCCCTCTCGAAGAAGCCGAGCGCGAGCATCTCCGTGAGGCCGTGGCTGAGGTACATGCCGTCGGTGAGCGCCACCATCCGCCGCAGCTGCGGAAGAAAGGCGGAGAGGTACTCCTGGCCGAGCGGCAGGAACCGGTGGCGCGTTCCCGCGGACGTGGCCAGTTGCGCGGCGATCGCCTGATCGGCGCATCCCTCGACACCCACGGTGCACGTGGTCAGCCGCGGTGCCTGCCCGTCGACCGCGCTCAGAATGGCCCGGCTGTCGAGGCCGCCCGACAACGAGAGCCCAATCCGGCAGTCACCCTCCACGCTCCGGCGGACCGCGTGCCGGAACGTCTCGACTACCTCATGGACGTAGTCCTCGCGTCTCCCGCGCGGGCCGCTGAAGTAGTCGGCTGCCTGCGCGTACGTCAGCTCCCCAACGGTTCCCGTCCGCAGGTCGCACGAAACGACCGCGGCTGCGGGGACGAGGCGGACATCCTCGTGAAGCGTGCGGGCGCCGAACGGAAAGCCGAACGCGAGATACGAGGACACCGCCTCGATGTCCACGCTCGTCTTCAACGCGAGCGCCCGGACCACCGGAGCCACAGCCGGACCGAACGCGAAGGTGCCGTCGGCGCGGCGGCAGTAGTACAGCGGGTACGATCCGACCGCATCGCTGACGAGGATCAGCCGGCCGCGTGCCTGGTCCAGCACGGCGAGCGCGAACTGCCCCTTCAGGTGCCTCGGAAACTCGTCGCCGTGGCGCGCGTACAGTTCGGCGATCCGCCGTCCGGCGTCGCGAGTCTCGTCTCCCGCGAGCGCGCAGAGTTCCGCGACGCTGTGCAGGTCGCCGTGGAACAGCACGTGTACGGCGTCGGCCGCGTCAAGCTGCGCGTGCGGGTTGAGCACTCCCAGGTGCGCGCGGCCGATCGCCCAACCGCCGTCGGGCGCCGCAAGCGACTCGACACGCACGCGGCTCCCCACGGCCAGCTCCCGAACGAGCCGGTCGAACACCGCCGCTGTCGCGGGCGCCGGACCGGAGACTCCACAGAGCCCAGGCACGTTGGATCACCCTCGAATGCCCGCGGTCAGCGCGGGGAAGCGGCGCCGACCGTCCACAAAGGATCGGCGCGCGACGGCTCGACGTTGAACCAGTCGTACAACGCCGGCACGCGGGTGAACATCAGGAGGACGAAGAGCACGAACGTGGTGGTGATGTAGGCGAAGAACTTTCTCTCCTTGTAGAGTTTTTCGGGATTCTGGATGGGGCTGTCCGGCTGCAGCCCGATCCGGAGATAGTAGGCGAGCACGCCCGCCGCCGCCGGCACGAACAGGATCAGCTCGAGGTGGTAGCGGACGATGAAGATGCCGGAAAACAGCGCGCAGGTCGTCGCGTAGAACACGATGCTGACGATGAGCCGTTCCTCGGTGTAGTGGCGGAACGACCGGCGGTAGGCCGCCGCGACGGCCGGGTTGCCGATATAGCGATATTCGGCGAGCCGCTTGGTGGCCATGAAGAACGCGCCCACCATCCAGTACGCGATCACGAGCGAGACGGGCGGCACGCGGTCCGGGATCAGCGCGAACCACCCAAGCAGGAGGCGGAGCGCGTTGTTGACCGATTCGGACAAAACGTCGACATAGGGCCATTCCTTCATGCGGATCGGCGGCACGTTGTACAGCACGCCCATGATCCACAGCGCGGACGCCGAGGCGGCGAACATCGGGTTCACCGCGCTCGCGATGGCGAGCCCTGCGGCGCCGACGAGCAGCCATTCCGCGTAGGCGATCGACGGGCGCACCAGGCCCGCGGCGGCGGGGCGCAGCCGTTTGGTCGGGTGCGCGCGGTCGGTCGCCGCGTCGAGCATCTCGTTGAGCACGTAATTGCTCGACGCCACGATGCACGTGGCGAACACGGCGATCGCGAGCGGGACGATCGCCGCCGGCGCGAACAGCGCGGGCTCGTAGAAGAGCGCGAGCACGACGCCGAGCACCATGAAGACGCTCTTGAACCAGTGATCGACCCGCGCGAGCTGGATGTACGGCCAGAGGCTCCAGGTCTCAACAGCGGGCGAGATGACGACCGATCGAGGCGAGCCGGCGGCCGTGAGCCTCCGGTCCGCGGCGCCGGCGCCCGACGAGGACGCAGGATATTCCAGCGGCGTTGGCGCCTGCCGCATCAGTTTCCGGTCGATCGCCGACATAGAGAACCTCCTCCGGAGGAATGCCCAGCCGCTCGCACGCGCGGAGGAATCCGCGCGGGTGCGGCTTGAACGCGTTGATATCGGGGTCGGTCGTGCACAACACCACCGAGAAGACGTCGGGCAGCGCCAGCGCGTGCAGCTTTGCGGCGGCCGGGTAGTCCGACAGCACGCCGAGCGCGACGCGCCGGGCCGCCGCCGTGGCGAGGAGCCGGGGCAGGCCGGGACGCCGGCAGGCGCGCAGGTACTTCAGCGGCCGGCGCTGCACCCATTCCTCGACGAGCCGTGCGACCTCCGCGGGCGGCACGCCCAGCCGGTCACCGGCGATCCCGAACGACACGGCCTCGAGCGATTCGCCGGCCGGCTCGATCCCCCGCAGTTCTTCCCGGACGCGCCGGAACTCCGCGAGCACGCGCGCGGTGCGCGCCGCCCCCCGCGGCGAGCGCAGCGCCGCAGCCGCCAGCTCGCCCGCCATGCACGCGCGAAGCGGCGGCTGCCGGTACAGCGTGCCGTCCACGTCGAAGACGACCGCACGGATGCGATCCGGCAGCGGCAGCACGTCAGCCCACCTTGTCCATCAGCTCGCGAATCCTCGCGGCATCCGTCGTCACCACCTGGCGCGTCCAGATGAACAGCAGGAGGCACACGGCGGCGGCCGGCGCGAGCAGCGCCGGAACGCGTGCCCGCGCCCCGCGCCACGCGCGGCGGTCGATCGCCGTTGCGGCGTAGACGGCGAGCAGCGGCACCAGCGGGAGGTGATAGCGCGGATGGCCGAAGACCACCGTGTGTACGGCGCAGATGAACGCCATGATGCCGAGCAGCACCGCGTGCCCGCGCCGGTCGTCAGGCGGCACGAGGAACACCGCGAGGACCGCAAGAATGGTCAGCGCGATGTACGCGCCTGTCGTCACGGCGGCGATCGCGAACGCCGCCCCGCGTGACGGGCGATACAGCCCCTGCCTGACGCCCCCCAGGTAGTCCCGCTCGAGACCCCAGAAGTCCGCAAACTTGATCGCCGATCGCCGCAGCGTCAGGCCGGGATTCGCCCACATGTACGCGAGCGCCCGCCGCGCGGCCCACTTCTCCTTCTGGCCGTCGGTCCACTTGATGCCGTCCGGGTAGAGCCGCTTCAGCTCGTAGGACCAGTTCTGCTCGCCCCGGATCGCGACGGCGCTCCACATCCGATCCTCGGGCGTGTGCTCGTAGTTGCCCATCCGCAGGTTCATGCCGCCCATCGTGTCGACGACCGTGAACACGCCCTGGAGCCGCGTGTTGCGCAGCGCCCACGGTGCGATGACAACGCCGCAGGCCAGCACGAGGACGAGCGCCGCCTGCGCGCGGCGCGGGAGCGTGCCCGGACCGGCCATCAGCGTCAGGGGCGCGAGGAGCAACGGAAACGGCCACATCACGCTCCGCGTGAGGGCCGCGCACGCGAGCAGGGCTCCCGCGCCGGCGGCGACCGCCAGGTGATCGGTGCGCAGGTACCGCACGTACGCGAGCGCGAAGGCGACGAGCAGGCCCGTAAAGAGCGGCTCGGTCAGGACGAGGACGTTCGAAAAGAGCAGCGAGGGATAGAAGGCGACGATCGCCGCCGCGATGAGCCCGGCGCGCTCGCCGGCAAGCGCGCGGCCGAGCAGGAACACGAGCCATACCGTGAGCAGGCTGATGACGGCCTGCGCCGTGCGCACGGTGAGCAGGCTGCGGGTCCCCGTGGCGGTCCAGAGCCCGGCGATGAGCGCCGGGAAAAGCGGGGGCCGCATCGAGGTCGGCCGGCCGGGCGCCGTCGCGAACCCGTGGCCGTCGGCGATGTTGCCGGCGAGCCGCAGGTAGTGGCGCTCGTCGACGATCTTCGGCTGCGCGTCGGCGCTGGCGACGAGGAGCAGCGCGCGGAGCGCGGCGGCCACGAGCAGCACAGCCACGATTGGCCGCCGCCGCGCGCCGAGCGGGCCCGCGAGCGCACGAAACTTGCTCCGCGTGGGGACGCGTTCTCCAGACATGGTGCGGCGGTTGTGGTGGACGTCTGAGCAAAGACGCGGCCACCGGAAGGGACCGATGCAGAGCGAGGCCACCCGCGTTGGCGATGCGAGCGGAGCCCCAGGCAGGAAGAAGTCACCGTTTTGCGACCAGGATGTCTCGCGTTCGGCAGACTACTTTCGCCGGGGCGCGCGACACAGGGCGCGACGGAGGCTGACAATCGCGGGGATCGCGCTGCTCGTCGCAGCGCCCCTCGCCGTGGCCGCGTGCCGACACGCCGGCGTTGCGCTCGTGCGGACCGTGCCCGTGTCGGATCCGGACGCGATCGTCGTGCTGGCCAGCCACGAGCGCGCGAGGCTGGCCGAAGCGCGCCGCATGGCCCTCCGGTACCGGCGCGCCAGGGTGCTGCTGACCACGCCCAACCATCCCATCGAGACGCCGGCGACGAAAGGGGACGGACGCGTCGAGTGGCTGGTGCAGAACGGCGTCAGGCGTGACCGCATCCACGTCATCCCGGCGCTCGCGCGCAACACGCGTGACGAAGCACGGACCGTGGCGTCCGAGCTGGCGAGGAGCGGCGGCCGGCAGCTTCTCATCGTGACCTCGGCCTATCACACGCGGCGCGCCATCGCGGTGTTCCGGTCTGAATTGGGCGGCGCGGCGGTCAGCGTCGGGATCCAGCCGGCTCCCTCGGGGGTCCGGCCTGCGAGATGGTGGACGCGAAGGTACGACCGGCTGTACGTGGCCTACGAATGGGCGGCGATCGCGACCTACGCGCTCCGATACCGCATCTGGTCGTGAAAGGAGCGCGTCAGGAAGCCTGAAGTCTCCATGACGGCTGACAAAAGTTCGCCGTCTCGAAGGATCGAGCCCGCAGCGCAGACAGCAATCCCGTCCGAAGCTGGTGGCACGGGATTGGCGATGCCGGGCAGCACCCGGTATCGCACCGCAAGACGGCCACCCAGGCGGGGGTTCCCGCGTTTACTGTGCCGCTCGGTTGCGTCCGGAGCGCGGAGGAGAGTGTCTCGCGTCGAGCAAATCGTGTGGCACACCGACGGGCACGCAGCGGGGCAGGTCGCTTCCGCGGGCGTGCCGCCGATTCTGCTGGTCAGCGAGCTCTTTCCTCCCGCCATCGGCGGCAGCGGGGTGCTGTTGAAGAACGTGTACGGCCGCCTGGCCGGCATCCCCGTCGACGTGCTGACCGATGCCGGCCAAGCTGTCGAAGACGTTTCCGACGGGGAGATGAGAATTCTGCGGCGGCGGATCGCCGCGCGCGACTGGGGTGTGCGGCGCCCATCCGCACTGGTGCATCACCTCACGGTCGCTGCCCGCATCCGCGCGCTGAGCCGTCACGCGGCCCCCGTCGTCCACTGTGCGCGCGTGCTCCCCGAAGGGCTTGCGGCGTGGCTTGCGGCGCGCCTCGGGGGTCCCCGCTATGTGTGCTGGACCCACGGCGAGGAGCTGGCGTACGCGCGCGCGTCGCGCGAGCTGACCGCGCTGATGCGGATCGTGCACCGGGGGGCCGCGGCGATTGTCGCCAACAGCCGCAACACGGCTGGGCTGCTCGAGGGCCTCGGCGTCGCCGCCGAACGCATCCATGTCGTGCATCCCGGCGTGGATGCCGATCGCTTTCATCCCGACGCGGACCAGGGCATCGGTCTCCGGCCGACACTCGGGGCGCCCGATGAGGTCATCGTCCTGTCGGTCGGCAGGCTGCAGCGGCGCAAGGGGCACGACCTCGCGCTTCGAGCCGTCGCGGCGCTGAAGCACGTCTCGCCGCGCATCAAGTACGTCGTCGTCGGGGACGGGCGCGAGCGTGTGGCGCTGCGGGAAATGGCGCAGGCGCTCGAGATTGAGGACCGTGTGATGTTTGCCGGCGCGGTCGATGACGCCGTGCTTCCGGCGTATTTCGCCGCGTGCGACGTGTTCCTGTTGCCCAACCGCGTCGAAGGGATCGACTTCGAGGGATTCGGGATCGTCTTCCTGGAAGCGGCCGCATCGGGGAAACCGGCCATCGGCGGCGCCACCGGCGGCGTGTCAGAGGCGATCGAGAACGGGGTCACGGGCCTGCTGGTCGGCGGGAGAGACGTCGGCGAGCTGGCGTCGGCGCTGGAGCGCCTCGTCGGCGCGCCGCGGTTGCGGGCGCGCATGGGTGATGCCGCGCGGAAGCGCGCGCAGCGCGAGTTCGGCTGGCGCCGTGCGGCTGCCGCGGTCGAGCGGCTTCACAGAAATATCGGGATGGCCTGATGCAGTCTGCCGCGTTGGCTCGGTCGGCGGCGGCCGTTCCGGTTGCGCACGCGCACGTGCGGGCAGCCAGGGTGCGTGTCATGCACGTCGTGCTCAGCCTCGACCCGGGCGGCACCGAGCGCCTCGTCCTCGATCTCGTCGGCCGTCTCGAGGCCGAGGCCGAATCCGTCGTGTGCTGCCTGGACTCGCGAGGCCGATGGGGCGCGGCGCTCGCGCAGGACGGGGTGCCCGTTTACGCGCTCGGGCGGCGGCCCGGATTCGACGGCCCTCTCGGCTGGCGGATCGCGGCGCTCGCCGCGCGCCACGACGTCAGCGTCCTCCACTGTCATCATTACTCGCCGTTCGTGTACGGGAGGCTGGCGGCGATGCTGCGTTCCGGCCTCCGCGTCGTGTTCACCGAGCACGGCCGGCTCTCGGATGCCGGCCCCTCCCGGAAGCGGCGGTGGATCAACCCGTTCCTCTCGAGGCTGCCGGCGCGCATCTTCGCGGTCTCCGAGGACCTGCGCAACCACATGGTGGCGGAGGGGATTGCGCCGCGCCGCGTTCGCGTCCTCTATAACGGCATCGATCCCGGGCGGCCGACGACTCGCGCGCTGCGGCGCGCCGCCCGCGCCCTGCTCGGGCTCCCGGAACACGCGACGGTCGTCGGCACGGTCGCGCGGCTGGACGCCGTCAAAGATCTCGGCACGTTGATCCAGGGATTCGCCGCGCTGCCTGCCGCGGGCCAGGACGACCTGCTCGTCATCGCCGGCGACGGGCCGGAGCTGGAGTCGCTGCGGGAGCAGTGCCGCGCTGCGGGGGTCGGCGGCCGCGTCAGGTTTGTCGGCCACCAGAGCGACGTCCGCGCGATCCTGCCCGCCTTCGACGCGTACGCGAACTCGTCGGTGCACGAAGGCGTGTCGCTGACGATTCTCGAGGCGATGGCTGCGTCGCTGCCCGTCGTGGCCACGCGGGTCGGCGGCACTCCCGAAGTGATCGTCGACGGCGAAACCGGCGTCCTGGTGCCGCCGCGCGCGCCGCGCGCGATCGCGCGCGCGCTGGCCTCGGTCCTCGCGCGTCCGGACCGCGGGCAGCGCCTGGGAGAGGCCGGGCGGTTTCGGGTCGAAGCCCACTTTCACATCGACCAGATGCTCGCCGCATACCTGCGCGAGTACGAGGCGGGCGGCTGAGATGTGCGGCATCTGCGGCGCCGTCGCGCTCACCGGGCCGATCGCGCCGGAGGTTCGCGCCTCCGTGCGGCGGATGGCGGCGGCGCTCGGTCATCGGGGGCCGGACGGCGACGGCTTCTTCGCAGACGAGCGGGCCGCGCTCGGCCACCGGCGGCTCGCCATCATCGACCGCGCCGGCGGCGCGCAGCCGATGTCGAACGAGGACGGCACCTGCCGGATCGTCTTCAACGGAGAGATCTACAACCACCGGGACGTCCGGCGGAGGCTGCTCGCGCACGGCCACCGCTTCCAGACGGCATGCGACACGGAAGTCATCGTCCATGCGTACGAGCAGTACGGGCCGGACTGCGTCGCGCACCTCGAGGGCATGTTCGCGTTCGCCATCTACGACCAGCGCGACGGGTCCGTCCTGCTGGCGCGGGACCGCCTCGGGAAGAAGCCGCTCTACCACGCGGTCCTGAACGGCGTTCTTCATTTCGCGAGCGAGATCAAGGCCCTGCGGGCGAGTCCCGCGTGGGACGGCACGGTCGATCTTGGCGCCCTCGAGACGTATTTCGCCCTCGGGTACCAGCTCGCGCCGCGGACCATCTATCGTCACGTGTCGCAGCTCGAGCCCGGGCACTGGCTGCGCGCGAAAGACGGGCGCGTGCAGGTGCGCCGCTACTGGGATGTCGAACAGTTCGGTCACGACGACCGGCCCACGCCCTTGCTGCTCGAGGATCTGACCGCCGAACTGCGCAGCGCCGTGGACGCGCGCCTCGAGAGCGAGGTCCCGCTGGGCGCGTTCCTGTCCGGCGGCGTGGACTCGGGGCTGGTGGTGTCGTTCATGGCCGAGGCGAACACGTCTCCGGTCACGACCTGCACGGTGGGCTTCGGCGCCGCGGCTCACAACGAACTTCACGCCGCGTCGCTCACTGCTGCCAGGTTCGGCACCCGTCACGAAGCGGTCACGCTCGAGCCGGATCTCGACCAGGTCCTGGACTGCATTGCGGCGTCGTTCGACGAACCCTTCGCCGACGCGTCGGCGGTCCCGACCTACTACGTGTCGCAGCGCGCGCGGCAGCACGTGACGGTTGCCTTGAGCGGCGATGGCGGCGACGAGACGTTCGGCGGCTACGATTTCCGGTACGTCCCCCACGGCCTCGAGGCCGCGGCGCGGCACCTCATTCCCGGCGGCCAACTGGGCACCGCGGGGGAGTGGCTGGGATCGGTGTGGCCGCGGCACGTGCCGCGCCCGCTGCGGCTCGGGACGACGCTGCAGAACCTGTCACGCGACCCGGCGGTTTCCTATTACATGGATCTCTGCTTCCTCAAGCCGGCGGCCGTGTCCCGGCTGCTCGGCTGGGCTCCCGGTACGCCGCTCACCGACAGCCCCGCGCTCGCGGCGGTGACCGACGCCTATCGGCGCTGCCCCGCGAGCGATGCGGTGCTCAAGGCGCAGTACGCGGATCTGAAGATCTATCTGCCGAACGACGTGCTCGTGAAGGTGGACCGCATGAGCATGGCGCACAGCCTCGAGGTGCGCTGCCCGCTGCTCGACCGGCGCGTGGTCGAAGCGGCGTTCAGGATCCCGACGTCGCGCAAGATGCCGCGCCTCGCGCCGAAGTACCTGCTGCGCGAGATCGCGCGCCGGCGCCTCCCGCGCCAGATCGCCGGTCTGCGCAAGCATGGCTTCACCGCGCCGGTCGCCGAATGGCTGCGCGGCCGGTACGCGGCCCGCTTCCGCGACGAGGTCCTGACGTCACGTTCGCTGGTGCTCGGCCTGCTCGATCTGGCCGAGGTCCGCCGGCTGTTCGACGAGCACTGCCGCGGCGCCGCCGACCATTCCTACGCGCTGTGGGCGGTATGGATGCTCGAGCGCTGGAGCCGCCTGTCGTCGGCGACGCTGGGAGCGCCCGCGGCCAGCGCGATGGCGCCCGGATTGAGGCGGGCGGCACTGTGATTTACGCCTACCTGGCGTCGGTCGAGCACAGCGGATCCACCCTGGTGGCGTGCCTGCTGTCGGCGCACCCGCAGATTGCGACCGTGGGGGAGTTCGGCGCCAGTTTCCCGGGGACGGAGCGGTGCTCGTGCGGACAACGCTTCGAGGACGATCCGTTCTGGGCCGACTGGGCGGCGGAAGCCGGCCGGCGCGGCCTCGACTTCAGGGTCGGCGCGCCGGACATCAACCTCCAGCCGCGCCGCGGCGCCGGCATCCTCGAAGACCTGTTCTTCTACCAGTTTCAATGGGAAATCTTGAACCGGCTTCGCGATCGCGCCTTTCCCGCCCGCTGCGCGCTTCAGAAGCGCGCCCACACCGCCGTGAGGCGGTCGGTGGCGCTCGCGCGGATCCTCTGCGACAGGACGGGCGCTTCGGTGTTTGTCGATACGACGAAGAATCCGCTGCAGGTACGATTCCTCCGGCGCGATCCATCGATCCGTGTGAAGCTCATCGCTTTGCGACGTGACGGGCGCGCGGTCATGAGCTCGCTGATTGAGAAGGAGAAGCGGACCCCCGATCGCGCCGTCGGCGCGTGGCTGTGGGGAAACCGGAACCTCGAGCGCGCTGCGCAATGCCTGCTGCCTGCCGACGTGTATTGGTTGAAGCACGAAGACCTGTGCCGCGAGCCGGACCGTGTGCTGCGTGAGTTGCTCGCGTTCCTCGAAGTGGATCCGTCCGTGCCGCTCGATTACTCCGACCGCGCCAGCCGGCACGTCGTCGGAAACCGGCGGCGTCATGAGTTCGACGGCGTTGTTCGCGCGGATGACGCGTGGGGAACGAAGCTGCGCGCGGAGGACCTGGCGCTGTTCGAGACCCACGCCGGATCGCTGAACAGGCGGTATGGATATGGTGCGTGAAGCCCCGGACGGTGTGCCTGTCGCTCGGGTCCTCGAAGGTCACGAGGAGATCCGGGATGCGTATCGAGACGAACATGTCGCGCGGTGCTATATCGATGAGCGCTTCCGGCAACCGCTCGGCGCGCTCCTTCACGCGCGCCAGGCGGCGCATCTCGTGCGCCTCATCCGGACTCTGCGCCCCCACACCCTCCTCGAGGTCGCGCCGGGCCCGGCGCGGCTGACCGTCGAGGTCGCGAGGGTACACCGCGGATCGGGCATCGTCATTGATGCGAGCGCGCCGATGTTGGACGAAGCGCGCCGCAGGCTCGAGGCCGTGGCCCGGGGGCGGTGGCGATTCGTTCAAGGGGATGTCTTCAGTCTTCCGATTTCCGGGACGGTTGATCTCGTGTACGCGTTCCGCCTCATCAGGCACTTCGATCGGGAAGACAGGCGCCGCATCTACGCACAGATTCGGGGCGTGCTACCGCCGGGCGGTCTTCTCGTCTTCGACGCCATTAACAAGGATGTCGCCGCGGCTGTCCGGGCGCGGTCGCGGGAATGCCATCACTACGATGCCCTGCTCACCAGCGACGAGCTGCGCTCCGAACTGGGAGAGTGCGGGTTCGACTTGGTGTCGTTGACCGGCGTTCAGAACGGCTATCCGCTGCTCTATCGCCTTCAGGTGCTGCTGGCGCCACGGTCGCCGCTCCTGGCGCGTGCCGCCCTGAGCCTCGTGGACAGGTTAGGGAGCGAGCCGCTCGAATGGATCGTGACGTGCCGGCGGCCGTGACGTACTGGACCGGCGTCTGGGATCCCGCCCGGGAGGCGATCTCCAAGGAAGTACAGACCATCCGCCGGTCGCTTTCGCCTCGCAGCACCATCGTGTCCTTTTCGCCGGGACAGCGTTCGGCCGTTCTCCTGGATGCCGCCGTCGTCAGGCTGTCCGCGAGGCGCTGGGTGACTCTCCGCGTATTGGCCGCTGCTCTCGAGCGGCTGGGAACGATCACGCACCTGTTCGGCCCCGCCGACGCGTGGCACCTGTTGAGGGCGGTCGGCCGGCGCCCCGTGATCTTTACAGTTGTCGCCCCAGGACCGCCACTCGACGCGGAGCTGTACGCCAAAGTGTGCTGTTTCGTGCCGGAGACCGAGCAGCTCGGCGCCGCGCTTCGGCGCGCCGGGATTGCTGGCGATCGAATCCGCGTGGTGCCGCCGGGGATCGATCTCACCCGGTTCGCGCCGGCGCCGTACCCGCAGGACGCGCCGTTCAGGATCCTGTTTGCCAGCACGCCTTCCGATCCGCGGGAGATCGCGCCGCGCGGCGTTCCCCTGCTCGTCGAACTGGCGCGGCAACGATCGGACATCGAAATCGTGCTGTTGTGGCGCCAGTGGGGGAGCGGAACGGCCGCATCGCGGGCGCTGCGCGCTCTCAAGCTGCCTTCGAACGTAATTGTCATGCCGCAGGACGTCGCGGACATGCCGGCCGTCTATGCGGGCGTCCATGCCGTCGCCGCCTGCTTTACTGAGGGCGCGGGAAAGTCCTGCCCGAACTCCATTGTCGAGGGCCTGGCGTGCGGCCGGCCGGCCATCGTATCGCCCGAGTGCGGGATCGCGGAGGAGATTCGCTCGGCGGGCGCAGGGGTGGTCGCCCCGCGTACTGTGACGGCGCTTGCCGAGCAGGTCGAGGAACTGAGAGACAGCTACCGCGAACGCGCGCGCGCGGCGCGCGGGCTCGCGGTAGCCAGCTTCGACGTCAATCGTTTGCTGCGCTCATACCAGGAGCTGTATCTGCGATTCTCCTGATGCGGCCGCCGCGGTGACGTCGGCCCGCGCCGGCTCCAGATAGCCCTCCATCTCCAGGTATCCGACGATCCGATCCGCCGCTTCCTCCGCGGAGCACTGATCGGTGTGGATCACGACCTCGGCGTCCTCAGGTGCCTCATACGGGTCGGAGATCCCTGTGAACTGTTGCAGGATGCCGGCGCGGGCCTTTGCGTAGAGCCCCTTCCGGTCCCGGCTCTCGCAGATGTCGATCGGCGTCGCCACGTGGACCAGCACGAAGCCGGCGCCGCTCTTCACCATCCGCCGGACGTCGCGGCGCACCGAGTCGTACGGCGCGATCGGGGCGCAGATGGCGATGCCGCCGCTGCGCGACACCTCCGCGGCCACGTAGCCGATCCGCCTGATGTTCAGGTCGCGATGCTCGCGTGAGAAGCCGAGCTCCGACGAGAGGTGCTTGCGGACCAGGTCGCCGTCGAGCATCGTGACGCTGCGCCCGCCGCGCTCGAGCAGCTTGACGAGCAGGATGTTCGCGATCGTCGACTTGCCCGATCCGGACAGGCCGGTGAAGAAGATCGTGAAGCCCTGGCGGCGGCGTGGAGGGTGCGTCCGCCGCAACTCGCCCGCCACCTCCGGGAACGTGAACCACTCCGGGATGTCGCGGCCGTCGGCCAGGCGGCTGCGGAGCTCGGTGCCCGACAGGCTGAGCACTCGCGCGTGTGCCGGCACCTCGTCGTCCGGGACGTAGCGGTCCTCGCCCTGGAGGTAGACCATGTTCCTGAACGGCACCATGGCGACGCCCAGTTCCTCCTGGACCGACTGGAGCAGCGCCTGCGCGTCGTAGGCGCCATAGAACGGCCGGCCGGAGCGATCGGCACCCGGCCCGGCATGATCGCGGCCCACGATCAGGTGGGTGCATCCGTAATTCTTCCGGATGATCGCGTGCCACACGGCCTCGCGCGGGCCGGCCATCCGCATCGCGATGGGCAGCAGTGACAGCATTGCGGTGCCCTGCGGGTAGGTGGCCATCACGGACTGGTAACACCGCACACGAGTGTAGTGGTCCACGTCGCCGGGTTTCGTCATGCCGACGACCGGATGGACGAGGAGCTTCGCGTCGCATTCGTCCGCCGCCCGGAGCGTCAGCTCCTGGTGGGCGCGGTGCATCGGGTTGCGTGTCTGGAACGCCACGACACGCCGCCAGCCGCGCGCGGCAAACTCCGCGCGGACGTCGGCCGGGGCGCGCCGCAAGTCGCGGTAGTCGTAGTGCACGGGCAGTTGCAGCCCTTCCACCCGCCCGCCCACGTACCACGCGTTGGTGCGCTCCAGGAGTGCGGCCACGCCGGGATGTTCGCGGCTCGTGGTGCCGTACACGAGCTGCGCTTCCTGCTCGCGATCCGGCCGCCACACGTCTTCGACGTGCAGGATGGCCAGCATGACGCCCTCGGCATCCCGGAGTGCGAGCGTCGACCCCGGGGCGAGCCCGGCCGCGCGCTCCTCCGGCAGATCCAGCACGACGGGTATCGGCCAGAGCAGCCCGCAGGCCAGGCGCATGTCGCGGCACGCCGGGTCGTAATCGGTCCGGGTCATGAAGCCCTGAAGCGGCGAGAACCCGCCGTTCAACAACAGCTCCAGATCGCAGATCTGCCGCGGCGTCAGATCCCAGGACGGCCAGTCGCGCGACGCATTTTGGACCTCACGCCGGCGTTCGGGCGGCGCCACGAGATCCACCAGTGTTCCACCGTGCGGGGCAATCATTCCGGACATTTCAGAGGCTCCTCCCCATGAATGGTGCTGCCAGACTGTGCAGGCAGTCCGGGTTGTTTCCACACGGCAGTCGAACCGTCTGGCAGGTAGCCGAACGCCTCCATCCCGGCGGCGGCCTCGCGCACGACGAGGCGCCGCTCGTAGGAACAGAGCTCGCGTCTCGTGCGCCTGACGCCGGGGCGCGACGAAAGAGCGCGTTCGGGTGCGAGCTGCAGATCCAGGGAATTCCCCAGGCGCTCGAAATCGAACTTCCCCGAGACGAGATCCTCGTACCGGATGACCAGCGGGTCGAGGCCGGTCGTGCGGGCGTTCCAGCTGACCGCGAGACGGTTCCAGTGCCGTGCGAAGGCGACCGCGCAGTCGACCGTTTCGTCCGGCCATCGCGAGTAGAGGCGCCAGTTGCGTGCCGAACGATATGAGTCAAACGGGTGCCGGAGCAGCAGGATGAAGCGAGCTGCGGGATACAGCCATCGGAGCACGCACGCTTCCGCGGCGCCGAGCCGCACCTCCTTGACACCCCACCGCACGTATCCCCGGCGCCGAGCGGGAGCGGCAAGCCAGGAATCGAGCAGCGCGCGGAGCCCCTGACGGAGGTCGCCATTGCCGGGATAGAGGTTCGCGATCCACGACGTCGCGAGCCCGCTCGGATCCTGGGGTAGCGTGGCGGATTCCGGCGTCGGCCAGCGGTCGTCCACTGCCGCGAGCATCTCCGCGAGGCGCGGCAGCAGGGCCATGCGACCCAGCGGCTCCCCCCACATCAGCAGCGCGGGGTCGGTCACGAGCACCCTCTGCAGGAGCGTCGAGCCCGTGCGCCAGCCCGATGCCAGCAGGAACACCGGATCGTCGGCGAGCATCGTGCGGCCGCCGCGGGCGAGCACGTCGAGCGAATGCTGCAGCCTGACGGGGTCCGCGCGGGTGAATCGCGGGGCGCGCCGCGCGCGCCAGTATTCCCGCGCGCAATCACGCGCGATGCGCAGGCGCGGCGTTGCGTCCTGCGACAGCGCAGCGGTCCCGCCGGCCGGGAGGACGTCAGTTCTCACAGATGAGCCCATGGACGCACACGTGGCGGTCGGTCGAAAACGAGAAGACATCGACGAGCGTGTTGCGGCGCCAGTCGATCTCGAGGATCGTCGCGGGGGAGATGCCGGCGAGCACAGTGCCTCGGTCCGTGGCACACAGGCCGCGAACGAACAGCGGTCGCGCGGTGGCCACGCGCTGGAACAACGGCCTGAAGATTCGCGAGGGCCTGCCGTGCCGCGCCAGCCAGCAGCCCGCCTGCGCAAAGGCGTGCCGCCGCAGCACGCGGCGGACAACGTCGAACGCGGTCAGGTCGATGCGCGTGACGAGGCGGCCGTTCCCGTCGTACACGTGGACGGCGCGGCCGACGGTGTTGTTGATGAGGATGTGCCCGTCGGCGACCAGCAGATTGTGCGCGCCGCGGAGCGCGCGGTCCTCGATCAGGACCTCGGTGGGGTCGAGCCGGACCACGCAGCCGAAGCGGTTGAAGAGCATCAGCGGTCGTCCCTCCCACATCGTGGCCGCGTTCAGGTGCACGTGGCTGTGACTGTTGGCCGAGACGCCGACGAACGCCGTTCGGTTGTCGCCGTCCTTCGCCAGCGCGAGCGGCGTCAGGCGGAACCGCCCGGCCGGCACCGGATCCTCCCGTGGCCACCATGCATGGACCATGCGCCCGGCGCGATCGACTTTGACGGCGGCGTCGATGTTGGTCGACGTCGCCCAGATGCACCCATCGCCATCCCACGAGATCTCGTGCAGGTTGACGAACAACGGATGGCTCACCTGACGGCGCAGCCGCAGCGACCGGTCGAACACCAGCAGCGAGTGGTACGAGGCCACCAGCACCTCGTCGCCGTCGAGGAGGATGCCGCGCCCCCCGCGTGTATTGCCGCGCGGGTTGGGATCGCGGACCGTGGGATTCACGGCCGCGACGGGAGCGCGGGCGAGCACGCGCTTGCGGTCCCAGTCGACCTTGACAACCTCTCCGCCGGCGCCCTCGCGGGCGCGGCGGACGACGGTGGAGAAATACACGTTCATGTCACTGCCGCCAGCGCGGAGCCTGTAACAGCGACGGTGGTGCAACACGACGCTGGCACATGCGCAACGCCACGCTCGCTTGTCGTCTCGCGGATCGTCAGGATCGCCGGCGCGAGACGCGCGACGATGCGTCTGGTCGCGCTGTTCATGAGGATGATCTGGACGGAGTAGTGCCCTCGCGTGAGGTTCGCCGCGATCTGCCAGTCGATGCGGACCACTTCCTGTGCGGTCGCGCGCACGGGTGTCTCCCCCACGGACACGGTGGAGGTCTGGAACACGATGTCGTTCGTTTCCAGCCGGCGGATCCGCAGCGCAGAGCCGAGCGAGCCCACGTCTTCCTGCAGTCGTGCGACGGTGCGGACGATGACCTCCCCGCCCGCGTCCATGGCCTCGAGCGGCCGGCCGGAAAAGTCGACGATGCTGACGACCGCTTCGCCTTCCGAAGGCGCCGCCGCGCCCCCGCGCAGCGCCGCCGCATACGCGGCGATTGCCGTGTCGCTCGGGCCGAGCGCCTGTTTCGCGCCGCCGCCCAGCACGAGGACCGAATCGCACAGCGCGGACACCGCCGCCAGGTTGTGCGAGACGAACACGATGGCGACCCCCGCACGCTTGTAGTCCAGCATCCGCTCGAAGCAGCGGTCCTGGAACGCCACATCTCCCACGGCAAGGACTTCGTCAATGAGCAGCACGTCCGGGTCGAGGTGGGCCGCGATCGAGAAGCCGAGCCGTGCATTCATCCCGGAGGAATAGCGCTTCACCGGCGTATCCATGAACTCGCCGACGCCCGCAAACTCCACGATGTCCGCCAGCTTCCTCGCGATCTCCCCGACGCGCATCCCCATGATGGCGCCCTGGAGGAACACGTTCTCGCGCCCGGTGAGGTCGGGATGGAAGCCGGCGGCGACCTCGATGAGCGCGCCCTGCCGGCCGTGCACGCGCGCCTGTCCCCGGGTGGGACGAAGGATCCGCGAGAGGATCTTCAGGACGGTTGACTTTCCGGCGCCGTTCGGCCCGATGATCCCGAGCGCGCGGCCCGGCTCCACCTCGAACGACACGTCGCGCAGCGCCCAGAACTCGCGTCCGGACAGCTCCGCCGGCGGCTGCCGCCCGAGGGCGCGCCGCGCGGCCGCCGGAAGCAGGTCGCGGAGCGTGCGGTGACGCTCGCCGCGCTCGAACTTCTTCCAGACGCCCTCGAACACCACCGGCGCGGTCATCAGATGTTCTCCGCGAAGGTGAACTCGGCCCGGTGGAACCAGAGCCAGCCGAGCGCGAAGGTGACGATCGACAACACCACCGCGGCGCCAAACGCCGGGCCGGGCAGCTCGCCGCGCAACAGCACGGCACGGTAGGCATCGATGATCGGCGTCATCGGATTCAACTGGAGGAGCGCGCCCGTCCGTCCCTTGACGAGCGTCACCGGATAGACGACCGAGGTGGCGAACATCCACACCGTCAGCGTGACCTCGAACAGATACTTCACGTCGCGGTAGAACAGGTTCGCCATCGCCAGCAGCAGCGCGATCCCCGCCGTGAACATCATCTGCACGCACACGATGAGGGGCAGTGCCAGCGCGGTCCAGTGCGGCGCGACGCCGTAATAGGCCATGAAGGCGGCGAGGACGAGCGAGCCCACGCAGAAGTCCACGAGGCCGACCCAGATGGCGGCGAACGGAAAGATCTCGCGGGGGAAATACACCTTCGTGACGAGGCTCGTGTTGTGCGTCAGCGACGTCACGGAGAACCGCAGCGACGACGAGAAGAAGTTCCAGGCAAGCAGCCCGCAGAAGGCGTAGACGGGATACGCGATCCCGTGCGTGTCGATCCGCGCCACCCTGGTGAAGATCACCGAGAAGATCAGCGTGTTGATCAGCGGCATGAAGATCGCCCAGAGGAACCCGAGCACCGTCTGCTTGTACCGGATGAGCAGATCGCGCTGCGCCATCCGGTAGAGCAGCTCGCGATACTCGAACTGCTCCGCGATCATTTCCCGCGCGTCGGCGGCGACCTGTCGAACCCAGTCCGGGAGGTGGAAGGCCATGGCGATTCTACGAGGGGAGGTAGCGGTCCAGGACCGGACAAAGGACGCCCACGAACTCGCGCGCGAGCGCTTCGCCCTCGGCCTCAGCCGCAGCCGATGCATCCTGCAGGGGAACCGCCACGCGCACGATCGCGCCGTCGGTGCGATTGAGGCGCAACGCATCCCAGAGCGCGTACGCCTTCGCCGCGTACTCGCTCGCGACGACGCGGCCGTGGCTCTGGTACCAGTAAAAGACGAGCTGTCGATCCAGTCCCTTTTGCACGAGGTACCGATTCACTTCGATTGGAGGACGCCCGCCGGCGGCAAATCGAAAACGGCCGGACCCCACCGGGCGCCACCCCGTGCCCGGCAGGCAGTTCTGCGGCGAGTGGATGCTGTCCCCCTGCCGCTGCTGCTCGTAGTACCCGACGTACAAGCCCAAAGGGCGCCCGCTCCCATTCGCGTACAACCGGTTCACGTACTGGTCGACGCCCAGCTCCAGCCGAATCCGCTCGTTCAACGGAGCGGATCGCGCGAGCGTCCAGCCCGCCATCATGGTGGGAAACGTCGCAAGCGACTCCCTGAGCAAGACCGGCCGCGGCTCCCACACCTGTCGCAGCCAGACACCGGTGCCCGCGAGGCATGCCGACAGGATCAGCATGCGGGCTGTCATGCCCATCGAGCGGCGCCGCCCTGGGAGATGCGCGCCCGCTGCGCCCAGCCGGCCGCGACGAGGAGTCCGCGGTGGAGCAGGAACAGCAGCCCGAACGCCATGACGAAGAGCAGCCAGCCGGAGAACGTGTGGAAAAACCCCTCGGCGGCGCGGCTGCCGTAGACCTGCGCGGCGACCCCCGTGCCCGCGATGCGGCAGCCGTTGGTGATGATGGCAATCGGCACCGTTGCGCACGCGAGGATCACCCGGATCGCCGTGCGCGATTCCATGAAGTAGGCGTAGACGACGCCGAGGGTGAACAGCGAGACGAGCGAGCGGATACCGCTGCAGGCTTCCGCCACCTCCAGCGTCGTGTCCGTGAGCACGATGAGATTGCCTTCTCGGAGCACGGGCACACCCGACACGGCGAGCGCGGTCTCGCCGAACCACGACGCGAACAACTGGAGTGGGAACGCAATCTGATTGAAGACGATCGCGGGGATCGGAATCATCAGGAGCAGGAACGCCAGCGGAAACGCCAGCACGCGGAGGTGGTGCGGCCCGAGGACGAACAGCACCACGCCCGCGATGGTGCCGACCATCGAAACCCGCGTCAGGAAGAACTCCGATCCGAGCACTCCCGCGACCAGCAGCGAGATGCTGCCGAGCGCGATGAACAGTCCCACGATGCTCGGGCCGCCGGGCGCCTCGGCCAGTTCCCTGCGCCGCTCCCACGCGAAGTAGAGCGCCAGGGGAACGATCAGGAATCCATGCGAGTAGTTCTGGTCCCCCATCCAGTCCGCCACCAGTCCCGTGAGCACGTCACGGTAAAGGAGCGCGAAGCTGATGATGAGAACCACTGGAGCCACAAGCCTCTCCCTCGTGCTGCCTGACATGCGGGCGATGTTGCGGAGGTTCAGCAAAGTGCTCGCCACCGCTGGACCCCCACGCGGCGCCCGAAAAGCCGCGTCCCCGGCGACAATCGCGCCGGCAGCGCCGATTGGCGCCGTTTCGCGTGAGTAATGTCTGCCTCGGGGCAGACACATCTCTCCGCGGGTCCGTCTCTTCGGCCGCCCGTCATCACCAGGCCCGGCACGGGACCGGCATCACATCACCTCGGCGATCCGCGTCGTTCTATCGCCGGAGGACTGTCATCCATGTTGCGACCCGCGCCGCTGTCCGTCGGATTGCTGTTGTCGCTGGCGCCGCTCGGCGCCGGCATGCTTGCCGGACCCGCTGAACCCCCCGCGCTGGATCTCCGCGCGGAGCACCGGAACGGGCAGACATTTCTGACCTGGCGGGAGGCCGGGACCACGCAGGCCGAACGTGTCCCGGAAGGGGAGGACGCACCTCCCCCCGTCCGCCGAGCCGCGCGGCGCGGCATTGCGAGGTCAGACGCGGGGACCGAATACCGCATCTACCGGTCGTCCCAGCCGATCGCCAGCGTCGCCGGTATGCTGCCGGTCGGAGAGGTGCGGCAGGACAGCGCCCGCAACGAGGATTTCTACGGGATTACCGCCAAGCGCCAGGGCGAAGACCTGTACTACGTGATCGAGGATGGTAAGCCTCCTCTCGCGAAAGGAACCGGCCTGTTCGTTTACAACCCGCCAGCCGGCCAGGCGTATTACGCCGTGACGCTCGTCGAAAACGGGGTGGAGAACACCAGCCTCGAGCGGGGCAACAGCCTGTCGGAACCCGTGCGCGAAACCTCCGGTCCGGGGATTCCCGTCCTGCAGCGGGTCGAACACCCGGACCGATTCAACTTCGTGCGCGGCGCCACGCTTCGGTACTACGTGCGCTGGGAGGTGCCACCCAACACCAACACTCCCGGTAGACCCTTCGACTACGTCGTCGCGATTCCCGCGGACGTGCGCTGGCCGGCGCCGATCGGCATCCACATGCACAGTTGGGGAGGGAATCTGAACAAGGGCTACGGCTGGTGGTACAGCACCGAGCGCGGTGCCGTGCTCGTCGCGTCGAACCAAGTGCCGTACGACTGGTGGACCGGCTACCACGAGGCGCTGGATCTCAGCCCAGGGGCTGCGAAGAAGCCACCGCGCCCCAAGGATGCCGCCGTGTGGCAGCAGGGAGTCGTACGCCCGTACACGCAGCGACGCCTGCTCTCGTTCGTCGACTGGCTGGCCACGCAGATCCGAATCGATCCGCTCCGCGTGTTTGCGGCGGGCAGCTCGATGGGCGGCTCCGGATCCCTGATGCTCGCGATCCGCTTTCCGGAGCGGATCGCCTGGGCCGTGTCCTGGGTGGGCGTCCACATCCCGGAACAGTCACCCCGGTTCAAAGCGTCGTACCAGAAGGTGTACGGCCGCGAGGCATGGGGCGTGAAGTTCGAGGACGGCACGCCGGTGTGGGACTACTACAACGACGCCTGGTTCCTCCGGCGTCATCCGGAGAAGGAGATCGGGTTCCTGACCTTCTCCAACGGAAGGACGGACAAGACCATCGGATGGACGCAGGCCGTCGAATTCCTGCAGGCCCTCCAGGAAACCAGGCGCCCGCACATGTTCGTGTGGGGTCCCGGGGGGCACAACCAGCGCGCCAGGATGCCGCTGACGGGCGAGCAGAACGTCATGCCCCTCGATCTCCGTGTCGATCAGAGCCTTCCAGCATTTTCGCGCGGCACGCTCGACGACGATCCCGGAGACGGATCGGCGGAGAGCGGCGACGCCGAGGGCCAGGTGAACGCGTTCCTCTACTGGGACCCGGCGACCATCCGGGACGAACCGGACCGATGGGAGGCCGTCGTCGGCGTGGCGGAACGGTCGGCGCAGTCGGAGGGTGCGGCAGACGTGACGCCGCGGCGTCTCCAGCGCCTGCGTCCGGCACCGGGGCAGGAGTTCCGCTGGACGAATACGGCCGTGTCGAGCGGCCGCGTTGTCCAGTCGGGAACCGTTACCGCAGATCAGTTCGGCCTGATCACGCTGCGGCAGGTGCGCGTGAGCAAGGGCCGCAATCGCGTCGCCATCAGCAGGGAGGTGGCCGCCGGCACCCCAGACCGGTGATGCGCCGACGGCGTCGCGACCCGGAAGGCGGGCAGCCGCAGGAGAGCGTTACGTGAGTCTCTCCTGCGGCCGGAGGCGTGAGCGAGTGGCGGCAGGTGCCCGCCGGCTACAGCGGGCAGTTCCGGTTGTTGTACGCATCGAGTACGTTCTTGAGACCGAGCATCGCGTCGCGATTCCCGCCGGCCAGCGCGGCGTTCACATGACCGAGGATCTGCGCGGTCGACAGCGGGTATCCCACGCCCGCGTTCGTCGAGTTGAGCAGCGCGGCGACCGCGGCCCTCAGCAGGATTCGCGCGGCGTCGATCGTCTCGGTGCCGCCCTTGTACTGCAGCGCCTGCATGAGCGTGTCGCCGGAGAGCGCCGCCAGATCCGGCGGGAGCGCGAAGACGTCGCCCACCGTCTGCACCGGCGTGTAGGTCGCCCAGCTCGCCGGATGGTTCTTCCAATAGCCCGGCGTGCAACCCGCGTCGACGCAGCCTTCGTCGATCTGGCCGTCGCCGTCGTTGTCGATGCCGTCGCCGCAGATCTCGACGCAGCCTTCATCGATCTGGCCGTCGCCGTCGTTGTCGATGCCGTCGCCGCAGATCTCGACACAGCCTTCGTCGATCTGGCCGTCGCCGTCATTGTCGATGCCGTCGCCGCAGATCTCGCCGGGACGGCAGCGCTCGTCGGTGGCCGAGAAGGTCGCGTGTTTGTAATTCCCAGGCCCGGAGAGCGCGGCCGTCTGGAACGCGGTGCCGTCCCAACGAACATGCCACAGGCGCCCCTTGCTCTCCGTCACCAGCACGTCGCAACCCATCCCGGCGAACGCCGACGCCGGTGCGGTCAGCACGTTTCCGCTGAGCGGGATCGTCGTCCGTCCTGCGACCGTGACGTACAGCGTCCCCTCAGGGTTGATGATGTCGACGTCCTTGGCACAGACCGCCAGACTGTAGAATGCCACGCTGCCGTCGCCGGCGATCGCCGCAAGGCCGCAGTACGGCAGCCCGGTGGCCATCACGACCCTGCCCGCCCACGGGCCGTACTGATCGGCATCGTACGGCACGGTGGTCAGCCCTTCGATTGGAAGGCCGGTCGATCCCAGGAACGAGGCGGTGCCGGAGCCGTCGATCCGCCACACGTTGCCACTGGACGTGCCGACGATCAGGCGGCCACCGAAAACACCGGTCGTGTCCACGTGAAGCCCGCGAACCTTCCCTTTTTCTCCGGGCAGCGTGACCCACGGGTTCGTGAACACGGTCCCGTCGGCCGACACCCGCGCCAGCTGGCCCGGCTCGTTGTTGCCCATGAAGACTTCGCCGAGCGGGAACACGCCGCCGGGCGTTCGTTCGGAACCCAGGAGAATCTGCCCGCCAAGGTTCTGCACGGACGGGAGCGTATATGCGGCGTGGCTGCCCCCGGGGTCCACCGTCTCGAGATTGTTCGGTACACCATCGGGATAGTTCACCGAGATGATCAGGCCCCCCGAAGGGACATGCAGGGCGATCCCGAACGGGGAGTCGAGCCCCGTGGTGATCGGGGTGAGCGAAATCGCCGCGACGAGGGTTGCCGCCCCGCTGCAGGCCAGAAGAAACGCCAGGATGATGCGCTTGCCCACGAAGGACTCCTTAGCTGCGAATGATGTTGCCGAAACCCGGGGCACACCTCTTAGCAAGGACGCGGCCACGCGCTGATCGCTCGGATGCATGGAGATGCCGCAACGCACGCTCCCCGGTGTGCCACCTCGTGAAGAGATTTGTCAGCCGCCGCGCCGACAAACAAAAGTCATCCTACGGAGTGACATCGATCCCCGCGCCGCGAAGAGTCTGCGCGCCGCACGAGTTCTGCATGGGCCGCGGCGCGAGACCATCATGGCGACGACTTTGCTGACGTCCCGGGCGATGTTGGCGTCTGTCCGTGCGGCGTCGCCGGTCTTCATCGTCGGCGTCATGAATCGGTGCGGGACGAACTATCTGTCCCACGTCCTCCGGCTGCATCCGGTGTTCAAGCTTCCCGGCCGGATTGTCGAGGACTACCTGCTGGAGCATTCGGATCTCCTCGTCCGCTACGTCGAGAAGACCGGCCGCAGCTGGGGCCAGTCCACCTCGGTCGAACGCCGGGTGTTCCGCGAGCAGCTGCTCTCGCGGATCGGCGACGGCATCCTTGCCTTTCTCGGCGATCAGATCGATGAGGGACGACGGGTGCTGGCCAAGACGCCAAGCGCGCGGCATCTCGAGAACTTCTTCCGGCTGTTCCCGCACGCGCAACTCGTGATTCTCGTGCGCGACGGCCGCGACGTCGTGGAGTCTGCCGGCCGCAGCTGGCGCTACGCGCCGGGCGCGTACTGGATGGAGCGGTGGGCGAGCGGCGCGCGTGCCATTCTGCGGTTCATGGACGAAACCGGCGGTCAGGACCGTGGTTGGTCGTGGACGCTGGTGAAGTACGAAGACCTGATTCGCGACCCGGAGCGCGTCGTGCGCGAGCTGCTCGCGTTCCTGGATGTCGACGAATCCGCGTTCAACTGGTCGGGGCTCCAGTCGATCCCGCTGCGTGGCTCGTCGGTGCACCGCGGCAGCCGCGATCGCGTGCACTGGGATGTCGTCGAGAAACCAGACGAGTTTCAGCCAATCGGACGATGGCAGCACTGGCACTGGGCCAAGCGCCGAATTTTCAAGGTGGTGGCAGGCCGTGAGCTGATCCGGTTCGGCTATGTCGTAAACTCACGCTGGTAGCCCGCGTATCGCGGGCGTAGCCGCCGTCCGGATCGCGGCGCGCCAATAACAGCAGGACCCAGCGTGGATCCCACGCGGTCATCACTTCCGTGTCCAGCCAGCGGCGGACGGCGAGCGCCGCGCACGCCACCCGCCGCCGGCCGGATGCGGAACCTTGCGGCATCAGGGCACCGTCACGGCCACGGACTTCTTGTTGTTCAACTCGTTCGCCTCGGCGATGACCCCCGTCGCATCGGCAAGCCCGATGATCCGGTACGTCCCCGGCGCGGTGCCGAGCGGAATCGTGACCACGGTGACCTGTGAGTCCGTGGCGTTGGGCGCCAGCGCGGGCACGGCATGCGTTCCGAGCAGCACGTCGCCGGCGTCGATCAGGCCGTTCTTCGACAGGAAGTACCGCGTCGATGACGGCCCGCCCGTCGGCGCGCCGCCGACGTTCTTCGTCGTCTCGCTGATCGTCGTCGTCCCACCCGGGGCGATGACCATGGGCGAGACGCTGAAGGACGAGATCATCAGGTCAGGGCCGATCTTGATCTTCTTCGCCCGAGTGTTGTTGCCCTCGTCGGCCTCCGCCTCCGTGTTCCCGGAATCGGCCAGTGCGATCAGGAAGTAGGTTCCCGGCGCCGTGCCCCCCGGAATCGTGACGGCCAGCGAATCGAGCACGGTCAATCCCGGACCGACGGGCGCCGTGGGGTCTGTGCCCAGCAGCGTATCGGAGCCGCTCAACGTGGCGTCGGCCGACAGGTAGATGCTCGTCGTCGTCGGGCCGGAGCCCGTGCTGCCGATGTTCTGGATGCCGTACTTCACCAGGATCGCGGCGCCCGCGCCGGACTTGGCGGGGGCGGCCAGCTTCGACACGATCAGATCGACGTCCGCCACCGCGCCGAGGCAGATGCCGACGCTCGTGCTGCCGCCGTTCGGGACGGTCGCGCTGGTGGAGCCGGTTCCCAGGCCGGCCTTGGCGGCCGACACCGTGTAAGTTCCCGGGGCGACCCTGTTGGTGAACACTCCGGTGCTTCCGGTCGTCCCGTAGAGGACGCCGTTCAATGACACCGTTGCCCCGTCGACGGGCGCGCCGCCCGCGCATTCCGTCACCGTGACGGTCAGACTTCCTATCGGTGCCGGCACGCAGCTCGGATATGCGAAGCGACCGATCCGCGTGAGCCATCCGGCCGGGCTGGTGGCCTGGCTGGCGGCCGTGTAGTACTCCGTCGTGTACCAGAACGTGCACTCATCCACGGGGTCCACGGCCAGCATGCTGTAGTCGCCCCAACGCGAACTGGTCGATGTCTGCACGCCGCTGCCCGGGATGAGCGTCGCCTCACCCTGGAAAAGGCCCCCGGGCGGATCGGTGACGAGCCGTCCCGCGTACCGGATGCCCGGAAACACCGCGGCGCTAGAGACGCTGTAGCCAACCGCCAGGTTGCCCTGATGATCGACCGCCGCGCTGCCCATCCAGCGGTGCGTCGTGTCCGGCGCGAACGTGGCCTGCTCCTGGACGAAGTACGCGCCTCCCGGCGCCGGATTCCGCAGTTCGTAATACCGGACGGCCGCGAGGAACGCCCCGGCCGGATCGGCATCCACCGTGTGGTTGACGACAAGCGACTCGAATCCTCCTCGATTCCGGTACTGAAGCCGGTGCATCAGGCGATCGCTGATGGAGTCGAGAAACTGGCTGAGGACCACGCCTGGCTGCGGGATGTCGTCGCGTCCCGACGGGGAGATCGGATCGAAGGCGGCGACCGCAAGCGGGCTGCCGGGGCGCTCGACGAACGTCGAGCTCGCGGGACTCGCGAAATCCGCGTGGAAGTCGAAGATGCGCAACCCGTCGATCGGATCGCCAAACTCGGTGGCGACAAAGTATGCCATCGGGTTGGGCGCGCCGGCTGGCGGCGTCAGCTTGCCGTCCAGGTCCGCCGGCAGGAGCCCGCCGATCCCCTCGGGGTGCGAGGCGAGATCCAGATTGAAATAGATGAAGCTGGCGGTCGGATCGCCGGCGAGCATCTTCGCGCGGTCGAAGGCGAACGCGCCCGTGCCGTTGAAGGAACCGCCGCTCAGGAACTGCACGTCGGTCATGTAGTACGCGTCGGGCCAGACGCCGAAGTGCGGGTAGTCGTTGAAGTTCGACCCCGGCATCACGAAGTCGTACAGGTTGTACGTGCCGGCCGGATTGCCCGTGCGCGACACGGCAATGCACTGATGGTACGGAGGCGTGGTGAGGCCCGTGAACGCGAACTGGCTGATCAACCATCGATCCGCCAGCGGATCGTAGAGGACGATCGGATCGCCGTTGTCGTTGGTCGAGCAGATGCCGCCAAGCGGAGCGAACAGCGAGCTCATCTTGAACGGCGCGGTCAGCGGCGCCCCGGTCTTGTCGTACACGCGGACGAGCAGATTGATGGTCTGCACGTAGTGACCCGGCCCGACGTCGCCGTTGGTGTCCGGCGGGCTGACCCGGAAGCCGACGACGGTGAAGTTGTCCGTGTTGTTCAACCCCTCGAACGCGCCAAGCGGCGCGGGCATGTTCGGCTCGGGGGCGGTGCTCTGACGCGCCAGGTCGAGCCCGTCCTGCGGATGTGCCGGCGCGGCGGCCTTGGGGAGCTCGCGGTTCGGGATGACGCGGATGCGCGGCCGGTCCCGATCCGGCAGGCCGGATTCCGGTGGCGGCGCGGGCAGGTCTCGGGCAGCCTTTGACACGGCGAATCCCACCGCGGTTCCAACCGCATCGGGACCCTTCGCCGTACCGGCAGACGACTGGGCTTCAGCGCGCCACCACGTCGGCGCGAGGAACACCAGCCCTATCAGAGCCAACGCGGACAGCGTCCTCAAGAAGTGTCGCAGCATCGGGATGTGCCTCCGGGTCGGGTGGCGAACGGGTGGCCGGTCGTGACGCGCCGCGCGCACGCGCTATCCGGCCGACAGAAAGAGATTCAGCTCGGCGTGCGCGCGGCTCTCCGCAGTGGGCGGCGCGGGACGATGGCGCGCGACCCACCGCAGGCAGGCAATCAGGATCTTCACCATTCCGTTCCCTCCAGCGGCGCCAGCCGGCGCACGCTGCCGCGTGCGGCCCTGGCAGGCCACGTGCCAGGGCGCGGGATGGTTTTTGCCGCAAATTCAAGCGTGTGATGGGGACCCGGCGGACGGAGTCTGCGCGTCGTGCGGTTTTTGTTTGCGCTGGCGGAGACTCGAGAGGGCCAGGCATTTCCGCAGCACACCGGGACGCCCGAACCGCAGCTCGAAGGTGCCGACGACTTCGCCCGTGCGTGGAATCGTCACGGTCAGCTCCATGCGATCGCCGGCCACGCGGCCGCGGAAGCGGGCGATCGCTCCCGCCTGCGTCCCGCCCTCTCTTTCCGGGCCTCCTTCACGCACGTGCGTTCCGGCGAGGTCGAACGCGCCGGCCGCGTCGACGACGGGCGGCTCGTCGATCGTTCCGCGCGCGCAGTCGTACTCGATGGTGCCGCCGGCGGTCCGTACGACCAGGCTCACGTGGTCGCCGCCCCACTGGCCCGCACGCACGAGGGCGCGCGAGGGACCGGGACCGGAGGCGCTGCCGCCGTTGCAGGTGCCCGCGGTCGACATCGCTGCGGCGAGCGCCGCGGCCGCGACGCCGGCGCGACGAGCAGGGAGGTTATGCCACACGGTCCACGAACTTCCGCCACGCGCGGTCCGGCATCGACGCATCGCTGAGCGCCACGCCGCACACCGACGAGACGCCGTCGCTGCCGCGCGCCGACCACACCAGCTCCGCCTCCACGCGGAGCCGCTCGCCCGCGAACTGGATGATCATCGGCGATGGCACGTCGACGATCTCACCATCGAGTTCAAATCGCAGGCCGCCGTAGCTCACGTCCACCACTCGTCCGGCGCGGCCGGCCACCTTGACCGGAACCGCGCCGTGCACCGCCTTTCGCGGCCAGCGCTGCCGTCGCCGGACCGCGGCCAGCAGCTCTGCGACGACCATCAACAGGTACACCGATTCGAAAGGGCGGACGAGCAGTTGAAAGCCGTGGCGCCGGGCGTCGATGTCGAGCGGCCGATCCTTCTCGCTTCCGGTCAGGAGGCCGGCGACGAGCGGATGCTTCTTGCGCGCGGCGAGCAGCAGCGCGAGCCCGCGCTCGCTGCCGATCCGCGCGGCGGCGATCATCAGGTCGATCGGCCACTGGTCGAGCCACCAGCGCGCCTGGTTGGCCGACGTCGCGCTCGCCACCAGATAGTCGCGCTCTTTCAGCGCCCGCATGACTTGATACGCCGCGAGCGTGTCCGGCTCGGCCAGCAGGATTTGAAACGGGCGTCGGTACATCCAGCGGCCTGCTCCGCGTCAGCGCCGTTATATCGGAATTCCCGCTCCTTGTCCCGACTATAAAGTCTGACCCAGCGGCGACTTTCCGATCGAATTCCGGAGAGGCGGTATCTCTCTTGCGATCGCGTCGGCGCCCATGTCCCTTAGAACGGCGACGAACGGCATGGCCGCGCTGGGCGCGGTCGCGATCTGCGCCACCGGCGCCTCGATCGCCGCGCAGTCCTCGGCCGCCAGGCCAGCCACGGCGCGCGAGCGCGTCCCGCCGGTCACGATCGAGTATCTCGCCGAACAGGAAGCGCTCCTCGTCGGACGCGCGGACACGCGCGGCGACAGGCCCGGCATCCGCCTCGAAACGGCGTCGCCGGGGCAGCAGGCCGCCGCCGAGCTGTTCGCGCGACTCCCGGACATCGCCGCCGGCGCTCCCATTGCGGTCGTACGTGACGAGGCGAGCGGCTTCGCGGTCGGGGACGTCTTCGTCGCGGGCGGCAGGCCGGGAGAACTGCTGCGGATCCAGGAGGGCCGCACCGAACGGCCATGGCTGACCATCCCGGCTGAACAGGACGTGATCAGCGCCCTCCACGTCGATCGGACCGGCGGGTTCGACCGCGAGCTGATCGCGGCGAGCGCGGGCGGAAACGTCTGGCAGATCGGATCGAACCGCCGCGTATCGCTCGTCGCCGCCACCGGCGTGCACCTGGTCGCGGTGATCACGGTACCGGCCATGCCGGAACGGTACGGGCCATGGTCGGGCGCGATCCTGGCCGCGAGCGATCTGCCCGCCTGCCGCATGGTCGTGATCTCCGCCGACGGCCGGGTCAGCTTCACGAACATTGGCGTCTGCATCGCCGACTTCGACCTGGTCGCCCCGCGCAGCGCCCTGTATGGCATCGCCGAGTCGGCCTTGCCCGACCGCCGCCCCCGCATCACCGAAGTGCCCGCCGAGGATCTCGCCGGCAGGGAGTGCGCGATCGCGTACGCGGCGAGCGACGGCGTCCCGGGCACCCTTTCCTGGGCGAGCGCCGCCCCCGTGGCGCTGCCGCTGCGGGTTGCGGCGAAGCTCCGCGCCGTGACCTTTCCCGTCGCCGAGAACCTCTGCCAGCCGGAAATCTGCGGCGACGGCGTCGACAACAACAACGACGGCAGCGTCGATGAGCGATGCCGCGAGGTCTGCGACGGCGTCGACAACGACGGCGATGGCGAGATCGACGAAGGCTGCGCCGATCCCTGCGGCGACGGCGTGGACGACGACGGCAACGGCGTCGTCGATGACAACTGCGTGGAGATTTGTGGCGACCACGTGGACAATGACGGCGACGGGTCCGTCGACACGCCCTGCGCCGAAAGCTGCGGCGACACGCTGGACAACGACGGGGACGGCGTTGTCGACAACGGCTGTCCGCTCGCGCCGGCCGATCGGGGCTGTTCGGCGGAGGTCTGGGCTGCGCAGCCGGCGCTCCCTGGGGGCGTCGCCCGCACATCGACGATCGGAGCGGTGTTCGCCATCACCGCTGAGGAGCGGGCCGACCTCGCGGGCCTCACGGTGGGTGACGCGCTCCGCTCCACGTCGCACGTCCCCGATCGGGCGCTGCTCAGGGAAGGCGTGGCTGCCCTGCTCAGTGCGACGTCCCCGGCTGTCGGGTATCCGATCCGGTCCGATCGCCTGCTTGCGCAGGTCCGCGATGTGCTGATCAGCCGGTCGGAAGCGCGGATGCGATCGCTCGAACGGGTCCTGCGCGCGCTCAACGCCGCAGGTTGTTCGCTGAAGTAAGTAAGAAGAAAGGGGACAGGCACCTTGGTGCCCGTCCCCCTCGACGCTACTGCGCCCGGTAGCTGACCCTGACGACCTTCTTCTTGCCGGTCGCCATGGTGCCAAGGTTGTAGAGAATACTGATGCCCGGATCGCCAGGCCCGCCGGGCACGCCGACCTGGAAAGCCGGCGAGCACGACGACACGATCGGGGCGGGGTTGCTCATGATGACGCTGTGCGGAACGGTCAGCGTCAGGTTCGACATCGTCACGGCGTTGAAGTCGCGCGTCCATCCGGCATGTGCGCTCTTGTCGAACCGGTCGTCCGAGAAGTCGTTGTCGACGTCCGGATCGGAGGTCCGCAAGAGGAACACGTTCTGCGTCGCCCCGAAGTTGGTCAGCGACATCATCACGGTGAGGTCCCGCTCCAGGGTGTCACGGCTCCACTTCTGATCGAGCTGGAACCTGCCGTCCGTGGTCGTGCGGCGGATGGTGATTCCGCTGCCGCTCAAAGCCAGCACGATCGGAGGTCCCCATCCTGACGCGCTCAGGGCGGTGTCCCAGTAATTTCCCGTCGCCGAAGTGCACACGACGTAGCCCTCGGAGATGCCGCCCACGGCGATGTGCTCGAAGCCCGCGGGCGACGTGAAGCGGACCAGGTTGCCCTCGTTGCTGACGCACCAGACGAGGTTGCCAGCCCCAAACAGGTGGTTGCACGCCGTGAGCAGCGGCTCTGGTGTCGCCCCTGCCGCGTTCGCCTGCTCCTGCGCCATTGCCGTTCCCGGCATGAACGCCAGCATGGCGGCCACGCACACGACCGCCCCGATGATCGATCGTCTCTCGCGCATACGTTTCTCCTCCCGGAAGTGTTGACCGCGGTCCTCGCTCCTGGCACGGACAGCGCGCTGACCCCCGGAGGGCACAGCGCGCTGACGCACGGAGGGCGTCACCGTCCTGTGGGCGGCAGCTGTCCGCTCCACGACAACTCACGTCTGCCGGAGCCGCGGACCAAGGGTTGCGAGGCGGGTGCCATCAAAACACCGCCAAATTGCGTGGATCCCGGCGGGCGGCTGCGCGGAAGTCGAGCGGCGGGGTCCCTTTCGTCGGGGCCTGGGCAGACCTCACGTCCGCCGCTACGACTGAGTTCATCGCGATCGGGTGCCGTCCGGTCCGCCGAGCTGCGCGAGCAGCTTCTGGGCGTCGGGGGCGTTGGGGAACGCGGTTCCCGCCTTCAGCACGCGACCGAGCACGCGCCGTGCGTTCGCCGTGTCGCCGAGCTTCGCGTAGGCGGCGCCAAGGTGGTACTGATATGTCGCGTTCGACGGTTCAGCGGCAACGCTGGCCTGCAGCGGTCGCAGCGCGAGCGACGGCAGACCTTTCTTCACATAGATCCATCCGAGCGTGTCGTTCACCTCCGGGTGGTCCGGGATCTTCTGCTTCGCGGTCTGCGCGAGCTGCAGCGCAATATCGAGGTTCCCTCCCTGCTCGGCGTACAGCCACGCGAGGTTGTTGGCCGCGACGGCCGCGTCGGCCCTGATCTGCAGCGCGCGTTCGTACCATTTCTGCGCGTCCGCGAGGTGGTTCTGCGCGTGCAGGATCATGCCGATGAGGGTGGGCGCCGCCTCGTTCCGGGGCTGCTTCAGGGCGAGCGCCTCGAACTCCCGCCGCCCTTCATCGAGCCGGTTGGTCGCCAGATAGAGGCGCCCGAGCATGGAGTACGCGGGCAAATGGTCCGGGTCGAGCGCGATCGCCCGCCTCAACTGCTTTTCCGCGTCCGCGTGCGCGCTGGTGGCCACGAAGGTGGTGGCCGCGAGCATGGCGGCACTCACATCGTTCGGCGCGGCGGCCACGTGCTCGCGAGCGCGATCAGGCCGGCGCTGACCAGCGCCGGCGCCCGGTCGCGGGCGACGACCGCCTGCAGCGCGCGTTCGGCTCCTGGAACGTCGCGGGTCTTGAGCAGCGCCTGCACGAGGACGATCTGCGCCTCGTCCGACGGTTCGTCGCCGCGCGTGGCGGCCTGCGCGAACGGAACGGCCGAGCGCGCCTCGCCTCGCGCGAGATGGATCTTGGCGAGCGCGAGCGGCGCCGCCGTGTCGCTCGGCCGGAGCCTCAGCACCTCGCTGAATGCCGCCACCGCTTCCTCGTATTCCCGCCGCGCGCCGTGGACGGCGCCGAGCACCGAGTGCGCGTCGGCCGATCGGGGATCGGCGGCGACCGCGGCGCGCGCTTTTGCCGCCGCGCGGTCGAGATGTCCCTCGGAGAGCGCCCATCTGGCCTGCAGCAGCAGCGCCCGCGGCTGCTGCTCGTCGCGCCCGAGCAGCGCCTCGACCTCGCGAGCGGCAACCTCCCGCTCTCCGGAGTCGTACCGGATCGCGGCCTCTCGAAGCCGGGCCTCGGTCGCCTGCGGTCCCTCCCGCAAAGACTCGAGCACGCGCAGGGCCTCCGCGGTGCGTCCCGTTCCCGAGTAGTAGTCGGCCAGCGCGAGTCGCGCCGCGGGATCCTTCGTGTTGTCGGCCAGCGCCTTGAGCGGCGCTTCCGCTTCGGCCGCGCGGCCTGCCGACAGGTAGAACATGGCCAGCGCGCGCTGCGTCAGGTCGTGGTCCCGGTCCAGCCGGAGCGCGGCCTTGAGCGTCTCCTCGGCCTCGTCGCTGCGCCCGTCGGACCAGTAAAAGTTGGCCAGCGCCAGCCGTGCCGGAACGGACCGCGAGTCAATCTCCACGGCCTTGAGGAAGGCGGCCTCGGCCGCCCGACGGTCTCCGGTCGCGAGCTTCAGCGACGCGAGGTTCGTGTAGCTGGCCGCGCGCGACGGATCGGTGGCGACGGCGGTCTCGATCTGCTGGACGGCCTGACTCAGTTGCTGCAGGCCGGCGAGCGCGTTCGCCAGCAGAACCTGGGCGTCGACCTGGCGGGGATCCCTCGCGAGCACCTTCTCGGCCCGTGACCGTGCGTCGGCGAACTGCCTCGCGAGCAGAAGGTACTGGCCTGCCTTCACCTGGAGCGCCGCGTCGCCGGGAAGGAGGTCCGCCGCCCGCAGGTACTCGCGCATCGCCTTCTCGGGTTGGGACGTGCGCTCGAACGCGTCGGCGAGCCGGCGGCGCACGTGACCGTCGCGCGGATCCTGCTGCAGCGCATTCCGATATTCGATGATGGCCTCGGTGTCCGCGCCGGACGCGACGTACCGGTCGCCGCTCGCGACGTGTCGCGCCTTGACGGTCGCCGGATCCGCGCACGCCGCGGCGACGGCCGCGGTAAGCACCGCAACGCCGAGGCGAATTCTGTTCATGGCTGGCATGGGACGCTCCTCACGCCGTTCAGGCAAAGACCCGGCCAGCTTCCGCGCCTCGTCCGGGGCGGGATCGCGCGCCTTTGCGCGCGCGGGAGACGGAAGGTGGCGGCGGCGCAGACAGGAGTCTGCCCGCGCGATCCCAAAACTCTGGCTGGCGGAGGTCTTCACCAAGGCCGCGGGCGCGGCCGACAAGACAAACGCCCGGTCCGCTCTGCAGCAGACCGGGCGTCAGCTCTCTCTCAGTGCAGATGAAAGGTGCGTTCCGGTGACTACGCCTGCTGTTTCCGAGCGCGGAGCCTCCGCCTCGCCGCGCCCGCCATTCCGAGCAGCCCCGAACCGAGAAGCAGGAGCGATCCGGGTTCCGGCACCTGGGCGTTCAGGATATCCGTGCTCGTCGCGGTGTACACCGGTCCGAATGGTGAGGTGAGGTCCGCGCCGAGCGTGAACTTGAAGAACTTGAACGGCAATGCCGGGTTCAGTCCGAGCGCGGCGAGCAGGGCGTGGTTCTTCAGGTCGGCGCCGACAGCGCTCACCGACACGACAGCGCCTGCCGTCGTCAGCGTGAATTTCTTGATCGTTCCGCTCAGCAGCGTCGTCCCGCTCGCGATTCCTAGGGTCGGGACCCCGCCGATGACCGAAATGGTACCGAGCGCGGTGTCAAAGAACAGCTCCGCGCTCGAGCCGCCGCCGGCGGTTGCCGACACCCCCGCTCCCGACAGGTCGTACACGCCGTCGGCCGAAGAGCCGAGCACCGTCATCGCGTCGAGAAGGATGCCGCTGCCGGTGGCGTGCGATCCGCTGACGGTGATTGTTCCGCCCGCGCCCGCAGTTCCGGTTCCGAAGTCGATAATCGCGCCCGCCTGCGCCGCCGGGGCCGAGAGCCCCAACGCCAGCGCGACGGCCGCGGTAACGAGAGAGAGTCTCCTGATCATGTTGTGGTCTCCTCCACACTGAACGAGCTTAGTCGCCTGCCGCGACGTGGCGACACGGAGCAAAGCGGCTGCCACAACCGTCCGCGGGCGCGCCACCGGCGCACGCGACGCGGAAGTCGTTGACGGCGCGCGACGTTTCGCCGCAGCGGCAGTCGTTCGTCAACCGGCGCGCGCGGACGGGCGCCGGAGAACAGACCGCCGGGAGGCCGACTTCAGTCGCCGTCATCGGCCGCGCGGCGCCACCGCGACGAGCGCGCGGGACCGGCCGGGTCGTGCGCGGCTGCGCGGCACGACCGGCTTTTCCCCCAGGCCCCGCGCTGCCGACGGGCTTCGGGCGTCGCCCCGGCGCCGCCGCGCGCCGTCCCCCTGTCGAGCGACTCGGCGTCGCCACCACGGGGGCCCCCACCGGCGCGGCTCCATCAACCTTCCGCGGGCGTGCGGGCGCTGGCGCTTCGGCAGCCGCTCCCGACAAGGCGTCGGCCGCCGCCAGCTCCCGCACCGCGAGGTCCGTCTCACCCAACGCCGCGTACACGAGCGCCGCGTGGATCCGGAACTCCTGACGCTCCGGCGATCCGCTCACCGCCTGCTCGAGGTACCGGCGGGCGGTGATGTTGTCTCCGAGCAGGTGATGAACCCAGCCGATCGTATCGGCGATCGCCGAGTCTCCTTCGGCGAGACGAAATGCCCTCTCGGCGTACGGGAGCGCCTCGGCGGGCCGCCGCAGATCGACGGCGATCAGGTACGCGAGGTCGTTCAGCGCCGGCACGTTGTTCGGATCGACCGCGAGCACCTCGCGGTACGCCTCGGCCGACCGCTCGTGGAACCCAGCGCGCTTCAGGAGTCCTGCCTGGAACAGCCGGGCGCGCACGAAACGCGGGTCGAGCGCGATCGCCGCTTCGATTGCCTGCTCCGCGGCGGCGAAATCGTCGCGCGCCAGCCGCGTCTCTGCCAGCGCCATCTGAACGCGCGCCCCATCCACCGCCGACTCCGGCGCGAGCGCGGCCACCCGGCGCGCCGCGAACCAGTGCGGCAGCCCGGTGCGCGCGTCGATCGCGGGCTCTTCGACCGGGGCCTCCTCCCCCTGCCGCCGCCCGAACGGCGCGCAGAACGGGTCGGCGACGATGACCGACTGCCAACTGAGATAGGGCAACGCGAGATAAAAAGCATCGACCTGGTTCATGCCCGCCAGATAAGCCGGAAATAGAATGGCCGGCCGAATCGCGCCGTCGACGTACGGATCCGCCACCGATCCGGCCGCTGCAGCGCCCGCGCCGATCAAGGCCCCGAGCCCGGGGCTGCCTGCGGTCGCAGCCCCCTGGAATGTGCCGGCATCGCCGGCGAACAGGCCGGATGCAATCGCGCCCGGCGCGAAGCGCGCCTCGGGCAGGCGCGGGTGACCGTGGACCGCGCCCGACGAAAAGTAGCCGAGCAGCGCCTGGTCCGTCCGCAGCGGACGCGAAGTGTCATCGGTCACCACGCGTCCCTCGAAGCCGCGGGCGAGGAGGGCCGCGGCGGCCTCGCGGAACAGGCGCTCGCGCACCGCATCCTCGGTCCCGGACCTGTCGAGCGCGAAAACGCCGTCGACGGCGGGTGTCCCGGTCCGGTCGATGAACGCGCGCACGTGCGCCTCGGTCACGCCGTCAAGGCGCGAGACGAGCGTGACGTCGTGTGCCTGGTGGGAAAACGGCCGGGCCGCGTCCAGCGGCTCCAGGCCAAGAAAGTACGGATTCTGTACCGGTCCGGCGATCTTGACGGGCCCTCCCGCGAGCCGCCGGTAGATCAGCGCGAGTTCGGAGTCGACGCTGGCCGTCGTGCCTTCCCGGCCCAGGGTGCCGGCGATTCGCAGCGGCACCCCTCTCATCAGGACGATGTACCGGACGCGGTCCTGCGCGCCGCGCCGCAGCAGCCACTCCGCGACCGGCCGCTCGACGTTCCGCGCGTACTCGGCGCGCGAGATCTCGTCCTGCGGGGGCACCGCGATTCGCACCACGTGGTCCGCGGGAATCCCGCGCGCCCGGACGTAGTAGTCCGCCAGTTGCATCGACGCGCGGCTCGTGCCGTTGGCCACGACCAGCACCTGGTCGGGCCGCGGCACGGCCGCCGCCGCGTCGGCGCACGGCAGAGCGAGCAGACACAGCAGGGCGGCGGGAGCCGCGCGCGCGCGCGCCATCACGTCTCCACGCGTTGGCCGGCCTCTGCGCGGCGGTCACGACCGCTCCTGCGATCGAAGACCACCGGCGCCTGGAGCGACGCGGGCATCTTTCGCGCCGTGTGATCGTGCTGAAAGATGCGTCCCCCCGTCGTTTCAATGCGCAGGTTGAACGCGATCGGGAAGTGCACCAGTACGTCGCGCACGGCGGTGAACAGTGCTGACGCGCACAGGGCCTCATCCTCCGGGGTCATCGATGAGATGAAACGTATTTCCATGGTTGCCGTCCGCACTCAGCCGTCGCAGGGTGCCGCGAGTCGTGCAAGCAGTATTCCGCCGAAACCGCAGCGGTGGCAGCAGATCGTCCCCACCGCGCGAACAAGTCGCCGCGGCAACGGACAAACATCTGCCGAACGTCGAACCCATGCGCGACGGCACACGCCGGATATCGGCAGGTGAAGCGTTCGCGTGGCACGCGCTGTGCGACGTCGAACCGCGTCCATGCCATCGGCGGGAAATTCGTCTGCCCACCTCCCAATCGATGCGTCGCTGGAACGAGTAATCACGTCGGTGATCCGGCCGCTCGTCTTGGCATCCGACGTCGGGCAGGCGCTCGCGTCGGCTGTCTCGGCATTGCTGCAGGCGCCCTCAGTGCTGATGCTCCGCGAGGACGGTGCCTGGCGCGTGGAGGCGTCGGCAGGCGGCGCCGACCTCGAACCCGACCCGGCCTCGCTTGCCGCGATGCTGGGCGGCGACTTGTCGCAGCCATTCATCGCGGTCGAGTCGACGCAGGGCGGCCGGCCGTGGGTCTGCGTGCCGTTGACCGTCGATCCCACGCGCTCGCGCGTGCTGCTGATCGCGTCGGCCGCACGCGCGGTGGGGTCGGCGGCCGCCGAGTTGACGTTCGCGCCCCTGCTCGCCGGTGCACGCGCGGCCAGCCGCGCGGCGAGCCGGATCATGCGACGCGCGTACCGGTTTTCGCGCGCGCTCGGGGTGGGTCTCTCGCGACAGGCGCAGTATCAGCTCATCGTCGACTCGCTCGCCGGTGCGGCGCGCGCGCGCATCGGCGCGCTGGCGCTGAAAGATCCGGCCTCCGCGTTTCTGAGCGTCGTCGCGACCAGTGGGTATCCGGCTGCGCTCGTCGCCGACCTGCAGATCGCGCCGGGCGTGGGCATCATCGGTGGGACCTACGTGAGCGGCAGGCCTGTCGTGGTTTCCGACGTGGCGACGCTCGGCCGTCCGCCCCGGCCGCGCTACCGCACCGCATCATTCATCGCGGTGCCGCTGCGCGCCCGCCGCGAAGTGCTCGGCGTCGCGTGTCTCGCGGACCGCACGGACCGCCGCCCGTTCGACCGCGCCGACTTGCTGGCCGTCAAAGCCATGTTGGCGCCGGCTGCGCTGGCCCTGGTGTCGGATCGCGCCGCGCAGGAGGCGGAGGCGCTCGCGAAGGCGGCGGCCCTGGACCCGCTGACCAGGCTCCTCAGCCGACAGCATTTCTGGCAGGTGTTGCAGGCGGAGGTCGAGCGCGCCAGGCGCCACGGGCTGGAACTCTCGCTGCTGATGCTCGACCTGGACGAATTCAAGGCGGTCAACGACACGTACGGGCACCTGGTGGGAGACGCCGTCCTGCGCGAGGTCGGCGACGTGTTCCGGCGGTCGATCCGCGCGTTCGATATCTGCGCGCGCTACGGCGGCGACGAATTCGTCATCGTGCTGCCGGCGAGTGGTGCGGAACAGGCGCTCCGCAGCGCACGGCGCATCGGCCGGGCCGTCGCCATGCGCTGGACTTCCCAAGCCGCCCAGTCGGGCGGCGCGCGGGTGACCGTCAGCGTCGGGGCGGCGGTGCTGCGCCCGTCGGACAACGCGGCGGATCTGGTGGCGCGCGCCGACCGCGCCTTGTATTCCGCGAAGGCGAGCGGCCGGAACATCGCCTGCCTCAGCGACGACTGAGCGTCAGGCGCGTTCCCCGGCCGGCCGGACGAGAGCGGCCAGCGCGACACGGCTCTGAATCCCGAGCTTGTGGAAGATGGAGTGCAGGTGCACCTTGACCGTGCCTTCGGAAATTCCGAGGCGGTTCGCGATCTCCTTGTTCCGCAATCCGTTGCCCACCATTCCGGTGATCATCTGCTCGCGCGGCGTGAGGCTTTCGGCCCCCCGCATGGCCGTCTTCAGGAGCCGCCGCACGACGTCGCTCGCCAGCCGGCGCTCCAGCCAGAGTCCCCCGGTGCTTGCCACGTCCAGGCAGCGTGCCATCAACGCCGGGGCGACATCCGCCGGCAGGACCGCGCGCGCTCCCAGCCTCAGCACGCTGACGACGTGGGCCGTCGACAGGTACTCCACGACGACGATCAGCCGGGCGTCGGGCGCGGCGACGCGCGCCCGCTTGACGAACTGGATGTCGGACTGCCGATGAAGACTGAGGATGGCGATCTGCGGGTCCGTGGTCTTCAGAACCTGCAGGAACCTGGACGGAGAGGTTTCTGCGCCCACGACGTGAACGCCCTTTCGCCTGCGGATGGCATCCGTGATCCCGTCCAGCATCCGCCGCCGGTGGCCGAATACGGCGATTCGCAGGGTCGCCATGGCGCAAGTATGGCTGGAGAGTCCGGCCGGATGTCAATCCAATCCTTGTAAAAAACCTGTGATCTCTACGTGTACGATATATGCCATCAGTCATATTGTGTTCTGCGGCCAGTCGCGGTACAGTCCGCGCCTCAGCCCAGCAAGGGTGGCAGCCGCGAGCCGCCCGAGTGATCGGGACGATCGGAGCCCAATGCCAGTCGCCGACAGTTTGATCGGTGTGAGCGAAGCTATTCGTCGTCTGGAGCAAGATATCCAGTGCGCGACCGGTTCCGACGCGAAAGTGCTCATCACGGGCGAGAGCGGCGTCGGCAAGGAAGTGGCGGCACAACTGATTCACAAAGGCAGCACACGGCGGAATCGGCCCTTCCTGACGCTGAACTGCGCGGGTGTGCCCGACAGCCTCCTGGAATCCGAGCTGTTCGGCCACATGCGGGGCAGTTTCACCGACGCGTATCGCGACAAGCCCGGACTTCTGGAAGCCGCCGACGGCGGCACCGTCCTGCTCGATGAAGTTGGCGAGATGAGCCCCAGGATGCAGGGCCTGCTGCTCCGATTTCTCGAGAACGGCGAGATGCAGCGCATCGGCGCGACACGAAGCGAAACCCGCATCGACGTGCGGATCATCGCGGCCACCAATCGCAATCTTTTCGAGGGAATTGCCACCGGCGCCTTCCGGGGCGACTTGTACTATCGTCTCAACGTGATTCGGATCGAGATTCCCCCCCTCCGCGCGCGGCCGGAAGACATCGGCCCTCTGGTGACGCACTTCGTCACGCACTTCGCGGCGATGTACCACATTGCGCCCCCCCCGCTTGGGCCGCATACGCTGAGCACGCTGCAGTCGTACCCGTGGCCGGGCAACGTCCGCGAGCTGCGGAACTACGCCGAGCGCCTCGTCGTGCGCTGCGTGGCCGGGCTTCCCAGAGACGAGCCCCCGCCGGGGGAACAGACGCACGCGGCGGCGCCGGCAGAGAGTACGGCGCATCCCCAGATCTCCCGGGCCGATCGCCTGTACGAGCGCATGGTGACCGGAGGAGAGTCGTTCTGGTCGGCCGTCTACCCGGGATTCATCAACCGGGATCTGACGCGGGAAGACCTGCGCGCGATCGTGTCGCGCGGCCTCCAGCACACGCGCGGGAGCTACAAGTTGCTCCTGCAGCTCTTCAACATGAAGCCGGAGGACTACAAGCGGCTGCTGACATTCCTGCGCAAGCACGACTGTCACATGCCGTTTCACACGTTCCGCACGGCCGTGCCCGCAGACGAGCTGCGCTCGCGGCCTGCAGACACCCGCAGGACCGCCTGAGCGCGCCGGCGCCGCCGGTTTTCTTTATCGAGCCGACAGCTCGTCGAAGGCCACGCCGAGCACCGTCGCCAGCGTCAGTCGCGGCGGAGCTGACTGGTACCCTTCGAAGCCCGGCAGCGCTTCGAGCGCGGTGATTTCTTCCCGGGACCGGCCCGCCGCCAGTCCCTTGCGCACGTGCGACAGCAGCGCGTCGAAGTAATCGCGCTGCCGGAGCACGTCCTTCCCGCTGACGGTCACCGGCAGCCCCTCCTTCGCGTGGCCGGCGATGTAAATCGTGTCGCCCGGCATCGCCTTCGCGATCTGCTCCAACGAGGTCAGCCAGTTCTGGATCGAGGCGCCGGCGCCCCGATCGACGAACGGGTGCCTCTGGTGGAACAGCAGGTCCCCCATGTGCACCACCTGCGCCCTCTCGAAGTGGATGACCGCGTCGCCGCCGGTGTGCGCGGGACCGTGATGGCGCGCCGTCACGCGCTCGTCACCGGCCTCCTCCGTCCACACGGCTTCGAAGGTCGCGTCTGGGAACACGGGCGACGCCGCGTTCGGCTGCGCCTGCGCGGCCGCCTGCTTCTGCAGCTCGGGCACGCGCGCGTGCGCGACGATCTTCTTCACCACGCCCTTGAACACGCTGTTGCCGCCCGTATGATCGCCGTGGTGATGTGTCAGCAGGACCAGGTCAGGCGCGCGGCCGGCCCGCTCCCGCAGTCCATCGAGGCAAATCTTCGCGGTATCGGGAAACTGCGTGTCGACGACCAGCAGCGTGCCCGGGTTCGACAGCCACCCGATGGTCCCGCCTCGCGCCGTGAAATATCCGACGTTGCGGCGGATCGCCTCGAATGTCGCGGCCGGGGGAGCAGCCGGGGCCTGCGCAAACGCAAACCCGCGGAATGGGACCGCCGTCATCGCGGCGGCGGCCGAAGAGAGGGTGAGAAATCTGCGGCGCGTGATGGACATAAGCCGAATACCTACCACAGCGGCCGCCGGAAGACCAAACCACGGGGGACTCAGAGAACGTGATCAGTTGCCGTGGCGTGGTGCCTGACGAATAATCACGGGGTGGATCTGGGGCTGAAAGGCAGGATTGCCATGGTGGCGGGCGCGAGCCGCGGGCTCGGGCTCGCTGTCGCGCGCGCGCTGGCCCAGGAGGGGGCGCGGGTATCGATGTCGTCGAGCAACGCGGGCGCAATCGGGGCCGCCGCGCGGGCGCTCGCCGCGGAGACCGGCGCGGAAGTCGCGGCATTCACGTGCAATGTCAGGAAGCCGGACGAAATCGACCGCTGGGCTCGCGACGCCGCGGAGCGCTTCGGTGGGATCGACCTGCTCTTTACGAACTCCGGCGGGCCGCCCGCTGGTCCGGCGATCGAGTTCGACGATGCTGCGTGGCGGGATGCGGCGGAACTGCTGCTGTTCAGCGTGATCCGGTTGATCCGCGCGGCGGTGCCCTCCATGAAGGCGCGCGGCGGCGGCGCAATTCTCGTCTCCACCTCGTCGTCGGTCAAGGAGCCGATCCCGAACCTCGGGCTGTCCACCGTCATGCGCGCGTCCGTCTCCGCGCTCGCCAAAACGCTGGCGCAGGAACTCGCGTCGGAGAAGATCCGGGTCAATCAGATCATCCCGGGGCGCGTCGATACCGACCGCCTGCGGCACCTCGATGAGATCAACGCGAGAAGAGCCAACATCTCACCCGTTGCGCAGAAAGCGCGCTCGATCGCGGCGATCCCGGCGGGACGCTACGGCACGCCGGACGAATTCGGACGCGCCGCGGCGTTTCTCCTCTCCGACGCGGCAGGATACGTCACGGGCGCGACGCTGCAGGTCGACGGCGGGCTCATCCGCAGCATCCTCTGACCTTTGCCCTATTTCCCGCCAAGGATCGCCGTGTACTCCGGCTCGACGTTCTCGAAGAACACCCCCTGGAACTGGCCCGGCTTGAGCGCCGGCAGCTGCAGCTCCAGCGTGTGCTGGCGGTCGGGCGCCAGCGCCGAGACATCCGCGTAGAATCCCACGAACGTTTCGCGGACAGCGCGTACCGCCGAGTACGCGCGCTCGAGCTCGACCGCCTGCCCGTCGATCGTCAAGCGCGGTTCCCATCGATCGTCGGGTTCCGCGATCTGCACGTAGAGCAGCAGCCGGTGCGGCGCGAGCCATGTCGCGCGCAGTTGGTCGGCGGTGTAAGAAATCGGCCACGCCTTCCGCCTCGCCGCCAGCTGATCGAAGACGCGGCGCGGTACCGAGAAACGTGCGGTCAAGGTGCCGCCCGCGAACGCCGGATCGTAGTCCCCGATCGGCTCGGCCCGTCCGAAGGGGACGCCGTCGAAGGTGACGCGCGTTTCAAACACTCCGGGCGACGGGGAAGACACGGGGAATTCCCGCCCGTTGATTCGCAAGCCGGTCACTTTCGGGCGGCCGGGGAGCAGGACCGTGATCTGACCCGACGTGCCCGGCTCCCCGCGCACATCGGTCAGCGACACGACCCCGCCGGCGAACGACACCGACCCCGGCACGCCGAACAGCAGCGGCTCCAGCACGGGGCCGGCGACCGCTTGCACGGAGAGCACCAGGGCGGAGTGCCCGTCCATCCGCACCGACATCGCCTCGCCGTGGGACCACAGGCCGCGGCCGGGCCTGCCGAGCCGGCGTGGCACAGGGTGCACCTCCTCGACGTGATACGAGCCGCCGCCGGAAAGGCCGATCCGCTCGTCGAGCGGAACCTCCGCCCGCAACGCGCGCGCGTTCGGGTTGAACAGGAAGATGTAGCCGTGGCCGTCGACGATCGCGGCGGTGCCGTCGATCCGCCCGATGCCGGGCTCTCCGAGAATCGTGCGCGTGTGTCGCAGCACGTCCCGGTTCAGCCGCGCCCATTCGAGCCACGACCGGAACCACCGCACGTCTTCCGGAGCGAAGTGCCGATACTCCTCGAGATCGCGCGCGGGAATCATGTTGATCACGTTGTTCCAGCCGCCGACGGCGATCGACGACAGCAGCGAGTAGCGCCAGCCGACGGAGTCCCAGTCGCGCACGCGGAACGGCTCGAGCACGATGCCGCGGTCGGATTGATGCTGCGGCATGTCGCCCGTCTCGTCGCTGCGCGGCGTCTGGTGGGTGATGAAACCGGGCACGAGTTCGCCCGGCGCGAAGTCGTAGTTGCGATAGCGGTACGCGGTGTACCGCTCGCGGTTCGCCGATACGCGGTCGACGCTCAGATCCGGGAACGGCGTGAAGCTCTCGGGTTGCTCGTCGTTGTACGTCGGATGCGGGTAGCTGCCGGCGAGCCAGCTCCACGGCCCGTACAGGTGATACGCCTGGCGCCCGTCAATGACGATGTCCGGCATCCGCGCGCGGAGCGTCTCCATGACCCGCCGCCATCCGGCCCACTGCGCGTACCGGCTCGGCCCATCGAAATTCAGGAACGTGTGATCGAAGGCATAGCCGCTGATGCCGGTCTTCTTCCTGAACGCGACGAGGGTCTCGATCAGCCAGTCCTGCAGCGAGCGGAATCCCAGGCTCGCGTATGTCCTCGCGCCGGCTGCGGCATGGGGACGCGTGACGAGCCACTCGGGATTCTGCGAGAAGGCGAGCACCGGATAGACGTAGGCGACGAGCGACACGCGGCGGGACTTCGCGTGGTCGAGCATCTCCTGCACGGAGGGGGGCACCGCATCGGCCGCCGGGTTCCACTCGTTGCGGCGGATCTTCTGGCCGAGCCCCAGCCACAGGAGGTTTTCCCACTTCCAGTCGTCCGTGCTGTCGTCGCGGCGCGCGAGCGACGAGTTGGTTGGCGCGAACAACACGTGCGCCGCGCCGAGATCGGCGGCGCGGTCGATGACGCGCCTGTACTCGGCCCGACCCGCCTCGGTGGCAATGTCAATCTGATAATCGTTCACGCACCAGCCGACGAAGATGTTCAGCGGTTCGCGCGGCTCGTACAGCATGAAGGCGCGCACGATCGCGGTGAACGCCGCCACCTCGGCCTGGTCCATGCCGGGCGTCGAGGCCGCGGGGCCGAAGCGCCACTCGGGCTGCATCCGCGCCGGCAGCAGCACGCCGCTGCGCTGGTACGGAGCGAGGATGCCGCGGTCGGCGACGAACGGCCCGTCGGCGCGTGTCCACTCCATGGCGGGGCGGTAGCTCACCGAGACGCTGTTTCGATCGCGTGCGATCTCCAGGAAGGGATTCTGGGCGAGGGCGAGCAGGCCCCGCCCGTCGGGGAACCGAAGGGCGGCCGCGTAGCTCCCCAGCCCCAGATCGTTCCGCTCCATCGGCGCGATGTACGCCTCGGCGACGTGCGTCGTCAGCGTCGCATCGAAGACGACGACCTCGTCGACGCGGAAACGGTCGCGCGTCCCCGGTTCGATGGTGATCTGCTTGCTGATGAAGCGCCAACCCGGCTTCAGCTCGTATGTGACCTGGATCGCATGTGGGCCGGCTGGCCACGTGAACGTGACGCGCTGCGACTCGGCGATCTTCCGGCTCGGCGCTGCGGGAAACCCGTAGCGCGTGCCGTCGACCGTGACACTGAATGCGTCGCGCGCGAACCCGTACGGCGCGTCGCCGGAGCCGTCCGCGAGCGTCGTCAATCCGCTGGGGCCGAATCGCGCGGTGACGAGGCCGTTGGAGAGCGTCTGCGCCGAGGCGGGGGCTGTCTCAGAGCCGGCGGTAACCGCGAGTGCGAGCAGAGCGGCCGGGAAACGGGCAGCTATCACGGCAGTCCTCCTTCGAGAATTCCCTCACCGTAGGGTCGCGGCAGTTCGCGGGACCACCCGCAATGAACAAATCGCCAACACGCACGGCACGAAAAGGCCGCGTTTCCTGCCAGTGCCGTGTACGTTCACGTTAAGGCCACACCATCTTACGACAACAGCGCGGCGCGCGGGTAGCCCGGTCGCTGGCACCCGACGGCGGGCCTTTCCTACCCCAGTCGATCCAGGAACAGATCCAGATTGCTTCGCATCACCACGTGCGGTGCAATCTGCACCCTCGGCGGCGGGCACGTGCCGTACAGGAGGTACTGACACAGCGACTGCAGCGCAATGCGCCCCTGTGTCAGCGGCCGCTGGTAGAGCGTCGCCGCGACTTTTCCCGCGCGGATCCATTCGACCAGTTCCGGAAACAGATCCGTCGTCACAATCGTCAGGTTGTGCAGCCGCCGTTCCTGCTCGACCGCCTGGAGCACGGGCAGGGAGTTCGCGGTGCTGACGTAGATGCCCTTGAGCTCACGGTGAGTTCTGAGCACTTTGAGCGCGCGCCGGTATCCTTCGCGCGGGTCGTCGTGGGCTTCCACGACCGGCCCGAGGTGCAGCGGCGATTCGGCCGCCTTCAGGCTGGTCTCGAAGCCACGGAGCTTCTCCGCATGGTCCTGCGTGCCCAGCCACCCGGTGAAAAATGCGACGCGGCCCGCGCCGGACGCGAATCGCGCGAGCAGCTCGCCGGCGACGGCGCCGACCGTGTAGGGATCCGATGAGACCGATGTGAGCCGCTGCGTCTCCGGCGCGTCGGTGACGACGCAGACCACCGGGACGTCGCGGCGGGCTGCTCTGCGGATGCAGGAGCGCAGCGCCGCCGGATTGCCCGGGGCGATGATGAGGCCGTTGGTGCCCTCACGCAGCGCCTGCTCGAACAGCGGCACGTCTCCCTCGCCGAGGCGCGGGTAGCTGCGGAACTCGACGTGCAGCGCCGGCGCGAACAGCGCGGCAGCCTCGCCAATCCCGGCGCGCAGCGAACTCCAGAAGGCCGCGATCTCCTGCGGCAGGTGTACGGAGACGAGGATGTGCTTTCGTGACTTCAGGTATCGCGCCGCGAGGTTCGGCCGGTACCCGAGCGACTCCGCCATCCGCAGGACGCGCGCGCGCGTCAGCGGGTTGATGCCCGGTTTCGCGTGGAGCGCGCGGTCGACGGTTCCGATGGACACGCCGAGCGCCTTCGCAATGTCCTTGATGCCGACCGGCGGGCGCGGCGTCGTCGCGGTGTGTCGGAGGTCGGAAGTCATCTGTCCGCGCGAGCCTTCAGCACCTGCTGCGATGGAGTTTCAGGCGCGCGATGCGGACGGCCACGGCCTGGCATCATACGCCATTCCGGACGCTGCTTGACCGTGGTGCCGCGGATGCGGTAGCGTATGCCGCGTTCCGTGAACGTTCACGGTAACGCAGTGAAACCGCCGGAACTAGGGTTTTCCAGGCGCATATTTCCCCCTCGCTTGCGGGCCGCGCGGCGCGCCTCCCCTCGCGGTCCTTCGCTCTCGCTGCCGGCCCCTCAGCGGGCCGGCGTGTTGGAAGGAGTTCCGCCATGATGTCTGCAGTCCACCGACAGTGCCGCGGGCTCGTGCGTGCGAGCGCGATCGCGATCGCCTGCGTCACGCTCGGAGTCATCACCGCTCCGGCGGGCGCCCAGCAGCAGCTGGGCGCCATCCAGGGCACGGTAACCGACCGATCCGGTGCGGTCGTGCCCGGGGTCACCGTGACCGTTCGCAATCTCGCCACCGGAGTGACGATCACGGCAACGTCAAACGACGTCGGCGTCTACCGGATGCCGAGCCTGGATCCGGGACGATACGAGGTGACCGCCGAGCTGACGGGGTTCCGCAAGATGGTGGAGCGGGACGTCACCGTCTCGGTCGGTGCCACGGTCGGGATGGACTTCCGGATGCAGCCCGGCGACCTGTCCGAGACGGTGGAGGTCGTCGGCCGCGTCGCGGACATCCAGACCGAGAAGGCCGAGCTCTCGGCGGTCGTGGAGATGGAGAAGATTGTCGATCTCCCGCTCGTCAGCCGGAACCCGCTCGCCCTGGCGGGCTTGCAGCCAGGCGTGGTGGGCATTCCCAGCACGGCCAGCCTGTTCGCCCCCGAGCAGGGGCTCGGCATCACCGCCAACGGCGTGCGCGAGAGCGGAAACAACACGTTTGTCGACGGCATCACGGTCAGCGGCAACCCGTGGGGCGGTTCGATGCTGATTGTGCCCAACGTCGAGGCGGTGCAGGAGTTTCAGATCATCGCGAACAACGCCTCGGCGGAATTCGGACGTAACGCCGGGGCCATCGTCAGCGTCATCACCAAAGGGGGGACCAACGAGCTGTCGGGAAGCGCGTTCGAGTTCAACCGCAGCGAGCGGTTGCGCTCGAAAAACATCTTCGAGACCGCCAAGCCCCCTTACAGCCGCAACGAGTTCGGCCTCAGCCTCGGAGGACCGATCCGCCGCGACCGGACCTTCTTCTTCTTCTCGTATGACGGGTTGCGGCAGGAAGGCGGCGGCGCCGCGCTCCGCACCGTCGAGACCGAACAGCTCGTGAACTGGGTCGCGACGAACCGGCCGAACTCCATCGCGGCGCAGCTGCTTCAGAGATACAAGCCGTCGATGTATCCAACCGGCGGGTTCCGCGATCTGGGCGGTCCCCTGCCGGGGGCGAACGTGTGGTCCACGATCCCGGACGGCGTCCCCGATGTCGGTACTGTTTCGCTGGCGCTGACGGCGAAGACGATCGGAGACCAGTTCAACTCACGGATCGACCAGGTGTTGCGCGCCGGCAGCGATCGGATTCGCGCGTCGTACTACGTGAACAAAATCAATACTCCGTTTGTGTACGTCCGGCCCCCGTTCGACCACGACTACCCGTTTCTCAACCAGCTCCTCGCGGCGAGTTACTCGCGCGTGTTGTCCAGCCGGACCCTGAACGAGTTGACGGTCGGGTGGGTGCGCCAGCATGGAGAGACCGGCGACCCGACGCCCGAAGCGCCGACCATCAGCATCGCGGGCCTGAGCTACGGGTTCGGCGTGCCTTTCTGGCAGCCGATTTCGTTTACCCAGAACAACCTCGAAGTTCGCGACGTCGTGACGCTGAGCCGCGGCACGCACAGCTTTCGCACCGGAGGCGAGTTCCGGTACACGAGGGATTTTGGTTTCCTGAATCTCTGGAGGCGTCCGACTTACAGGTTCCAGAGCATCCTCGATTTCGTCGACGATGAGCCGTTCTCCGAGACGCGGGCCGTGGACCCCGCGACGGGCCAGGCGGTCTCGAGTCCCGGGACGTTCATCACGAAGGAGTGGGGGCTGTTCTTCCAGGACAACTGGAAGCTCCGGCGGAATCTCACGCTCAACCTCGGCCTGCGCTACGACAATTTCGGCAACCCGCGGAAGAAGGAAGGTCCGTTCAACGGCATCATCCTCGGACCGGGCGGGAGCCTGCAGGAGCAGGTCGCGCGCGCGAAAGCCGGACTGGTGGATGCGATCTACAAGACCGACTGGAACAATGTCGCACCCCGTGTCGGCATCGCCTGGGATCCTGCGGGAGATGCGGAGCTCGTCGTGCGTGGCGGCGCCGGGGTGTCGTACAATCGCATCAACAACACGGCGTTCAGCGACGAGCGGCTGAACCCGCCGTTGTTCGCGGCGGCGACCACCAGCATTCAGACGCCGTCGGTTCCGATCGTCTACACGCTGGGGCCGAGCTATTCGCCGAATCCCGCGCTCGGCAGGGGGCTCGACGAGAACGGCGGGATCCGCGGCGCGCGGGTCGAACTGCGCGCGATCGACCCGGCGATCACGATCCCCTACGTGTACAACTGGTTCGCGGGCGTGCAGCGGCAGCTCGGATGGAGCGTTGTTCTCGACGTGAGCTATGTCGGGTCGGCGAGCCGGAACCTGCTGGGCAGCGACGCGCCGACGAGCACGGACGTCAACCGCGTCGCGGGCGACGTGCTGGATGGCGTGCTCGATCGCCTCAACCGGAGCTTCGGGAGGATCGACATCACGGCGAACCGCATCGATGCGAGCTATCACGGCCTGGCCGCCCAGGTGAGCCGCCGCTACAGGCGGGGATTCGCCTTTCAGGCGGCATATACCGTGGGGAAGGCGACCGACTACGGCGGAGATCCCGAGGCACTGACCGATCCCGGGCGCGAGAAAGGACCTGCCGACTACGACATCCGCCACTCGTTCAAGTGGAACGCGGTCTGGGAGATCCCGTTCCGCTCGAACGCCAGGGCGCTGCGTGCCCTGCTCGGCGGCTGGCAAATCAACACGGTGACCGTCTACCAGTCCGGCAGCCCGTTCAACGTGACGTGTGGCTACGCTTACCCCCGGTGCGACTTCAATGCGGATGGCCAGTCGGGGGAGCGCGTCAACCTGACGAGCGCCGATCTCGGCAGTCCCTCGCAAGCACAGTGGCTGTCCGGGGTTCTGACAACGGCGGATTACACGCTGCCGGCCCAGGGAACGCTCGCGACGGTCGGGCGCAACGCGCTGCGCGGGCCGTCGTACTTCAACACGGACCTGTCGCTGTTCAAGAACGTTCGCCTGCCATGGGGCGAGCGCACGCCGACCGTGCAGCTCCGGCTGGAGGCCTTTAACGTCTTCAACAAGGCGCACCTGAACAACCCCGTCAGCGGGATCGAGGACGGAAACTTCGGCAAGGTGGTGTCGCTGGGCCGCGACGCACGTGTCATCCAGCTCGGGGCGAGATTCTTCTTCTAGTCCCGTCCGCCGGCCGGCGCGCCCACGAACGGGCGCGCCGCGCGGCGGATCTTCGGACGGACTGGCTGGCCGACCGATGAGGCACTCGTTCGAGGAGTCGATGTACATCGTTCCGTTGACCCGAGCGCGCGATGCGCGCGGCTGAATCTCCCTTTCCACATCGCCGCTACAATCCGCTGCTCGATGAGTGGGTGTTGGTGTCGCCGCAGCGCCTCGCACGGCCCTGGCAGGGGCAGGTCGAGTCCGGGAGCGATGAGGACCTTCCGCAGCACGACGCCCGCTGCTATCTTTGCCCCGGCAACGAGCGGGTCGGCGGGCAGCGGAACCCCGCCTACAGCGGCACGTTCGCCTTCGACAACGATTTTCCTGCGCTGCTGCCTGCGGCCCCCGGCGGGCCGCCGAGCCGTCGGCTGTTGGTATCGACCCCTGAGCGCGGGCGGTGTCGCGTCGTCTGTTTTTCGCCGCGGCACGACGTCACGATCGCAATGATGGATCGCCCCGCCATTCGAGCCATCGTCGATCGCTGGGCGGAGGAGTGTGCGGCGCTTGCGGCCGGCGGGCCGTTCGCCTATGTGCTGCCGTTCGAGAACAAGGGGGCGATGATGGGGTGCAGCAATCCGCATCCGCATGGCCAGATCTGGGCGACCGAACACGTGCCGACCATGGCTGCCAGGAAAGACAGGATGCAGCGGGCGTATTTCGCCGCGCACGGCAGTGACCTCGTCGGCGACTATCTCGCTGAGGAACTCCGAAGCGGAGATCGGATCGTGTGCGCCAACAGTGCCTGGGTGGCGCTCGTGCCTTTCTGGGCGGTGTGGCCGTTTGAGGCCATGGTGGTGCCGCGGCGTCACGTGCGAGATCTGCCGTCGTTGACCGACGCCGAGCGCGACGCGCTGGCGGATGCCCTGAAGCGTCTCACGGTCCGCTACGACAACCTGTTCACCTCTTCGTGTCCCTACTCGATGGCCTGGCACGCTGAGCCGGCCCATGGCGAGCCTCACCCGTACTGGCGGCTGCACGCGATCTATCAGCCGCCGCTGTTGCGATCGGCGAACATCCGCAAATTCCTGGTCGGATACGAGCTCGCCGGTGAGCCCCAGCGGGATCTCACGCCGGAAGAGGCCGCGGCCCGGCTGCGCGAGTCTTCAGAGCGTCACTATCGCCATGACGATCGCTGACCTGCACCGTGGAACGGGAGCGCGCGCCGCACACCTTCGGCGCGCTCGACCTCCATCTGATCCGGCCGCCTCCGGCGGCTCGCGTCGTGACGACGCCGATCGCGAACGGCCGGTTCGCCGATGACGCAGCGCAATGCCCCGGCACCAGCGCTGGCGAAAGCGGCCTGCGCGCGGTTCAGCGACCGGTTCTGCGCCGCGCCCGCCCGCGTCTGCTTCGCGCCGGGCCGGGTGAACCTGATCGGCGAGCACACCGACTACAACGAGGGGTTCGTCCTGCCGATGGCGATCGATCGCGGCATCGCGGTGGCAGCCGCGCCGCGCCGCGATGGCGTCATCCGGGCGCACAGCCCGGCGTTCGGCGAAACGCGCGAGGCGGCGCTCGACGCCCTTGGTCCAGCGCGCCAGCTCGGATGGTTTACCTACGTCGCCGGCGTGGCGTGGGCGATGCGCGAGGCAGGATACGTCGTCGCGGGCGCCGATCTCGCCATCGAATCTGATCTGCCGTCCGGCTCCGGACTCTCTTCGTCGGCGGCGCTCGAGGTCGCCTGCGCCCGGGCGCTCACGGATCTCGCTGGGGAGCGGTGGGACCCGGTCGCGGCGGCGGGCCTCTGCCGGCGCGCCGAGAACGAGTTCGTCGGCGTTGCGTGCGGCATCATGGACCAGTTCGCGTCCGCCCTGTCGCGTCCGGGCGAGGCGCTCCTGCTCGACTGCCGCTCGCTCGAGAGCACAGGAGTGAGGGTGCCGCCCACCGCGGTCTTTGCCGTGCTCGACACCGCCGTGCCGCGGGCGCTGGCGGCCAGCGCGTACAACGATCGACGCGCCGCCTGCGAGGCGGCCATCGTCGCGATTCAACGGGTCGCTCCGGCGGTCCGTGCGCTGCGCGACGTCGATCGCGCGCTGCTCGCGTCGGCCGGAGATGGCCTTGACCCGATCGTCCGCCGGCGCGCGCAGCACGTGGTGGACGAAAACCTCCGGCCGGGCGCGATGGCTGCCGCGCTGCGCGAAAGAGACCTCGCGGCGGCGGGGCGCCTGATAGACGCGTCGCACGAGAGCCTGCGCACGCTCTACGATGTGTCCTCTCCCCATCTCGACGCGATCGTCCGCATCGCGCGGCGGCAGCCCGGGTGCGCCGGCGCGCGGATGACGGGCGCGGGCTTCGGCGGGTGCGCCGTCGCGCTGTTGCACCGCGACGCGGCCGGCGGATTCTCCGACGCCGTGCGGGACGCGTATCGCGCCGAAACCGGCCGTCCCGGCCAGGTGTTCCTCGTGTCCCCCGCCGGCGGCGCGCGCATGATGGCGTGCACCACAGGAGCGTAACGGCATGCGTGTTTCGACAATCGATTACGTCATCATCGCGATGTACTTTGCCTGCGTGCTCGGGATCGGCGTCCTCCTCAGGAAACGCATGCGGAAGAGCACCGACTTCCTGCTGGCGGGCCGATCCATCCCGGCGTGGGCCGCCGGGCTGGCGTTCATCGCCGCCAACCTCGGCGCGCAGGAAGTGATCGGGATGGCGGCGAGCGGCGCCAAGTACGGCTGGCTGACCAGCCATTTCTACTGGGTCGGCGCGATCCCCGCGATGGCGTTCGTCGCCATCTTCATGATGCCCTTCTACTACGGCTCGCGCGCCCGCAGCGTGCCGGAATACCTGAAGCTGCGGTTCGATGAAAACACCCGCACGTTCAACGCGCTGTCGTTCGCGGTGATGACCGTGCTCTCGTCCGGCATCAGCATGTTCGCGATGGCGAAGCTGCTCAACCTGCTCCTCGGGTGGGACATGACGGCGAGCATTCTCCTCTCGGCCGCGGTCGTCCTCGGCTACATCGTCCTGGGCGGGCTGACGAGCGCGATCTACAACGAGGTGCTGCAGTTCTTTCTCATCCTGATCGGATTCGCGCCGCTCGTCTGGATGGGCCTGCGCGACGTGGGCGGCTGGAGCGGCATGCGCGCGCGGCTGCCTGACGGCTTCACGCACGTCTGGTCGAACCTCGGGAGCGCGACGGCCAACCCGATGGGGATCGAATGGTTCGGCATCGTGATGGGACTGGGGTTCGTGCTGTCGTTCGGCTACTGGTGCACGGACTTCCTCGTCGTGCAGCGGGCGATGGCCGCCGACTCGATGAACGCGGCCCAGCGGACGCCGCTCATCGGCGCGATCCCGAAGATGCTGTTCCCGTTCGTCGTGATCTTGCCAGGCCTGATCGCGATGGCGCTGACGCTCTCACCGCCTGCCGGATCACCGCCGCTGCTGCCGATGCTTCCGGACGGGACGCCCGATTACAACATGGCGATCCCGTCGATGCTGGCGCGCTACTACCCGGCCGGGCTCCTCGGCCTCGGCCTGACAGCGCTCATGGCCAGCTTCATGTCGGGCATGGCGGGCAACGTGACGGCGTTCAACACCGTGTGGACCTACGATCTGTACCAGGGGCACATCAACCCCGGCGCGCCCGACCAGCATTACCTGCGGATGGCGCGCGCCGCGACGGTGGCCGGCATCGCGCTGAGCGTCGCGACGGCTTACATCGCGATGCGCTTCAACAACATCATGGACATGCTGCAGCTGGTCTTCAGCTTCGTGAACGCGCCGCTCCTTGCGACATTTCTCCTCGGGATGTTCTGGCGTCGCGCCACCGGCCATGGCGCGTTCTGGGGGCTCGTGGGGGGCACGCTGGCGGCGCTGCTGCACTACCAGCTCACCTCCGTCGCCGGCGCGGCGGCATCGCTGCTGCCCAAGCTCGCAGCGTGGCACGCCTATCCATCGGACATGGCGCAGAACTTCTGGGGCGCGATCTGGGCGTGTGCGGCGTGCTTCGTGCTGACGGTGGCCATCAGCCTCGTCACGCGCGCGCCGGATCCCGCGTCATTGAAGGGGCTCGTGTACGGGTTGACGCCGATGCCGGAGCACGGACACGAGCCGTGGCACCGCCGGCCCGCGGTGCTCGCGGTCGTGGTGCTGGCGGTCACGATCGGTCTGAATATCGCCTTCTGGTGACAAGGGCCCGACGGAGCCGGGACAGTGAGGCGGCTGCCGCTACTCGACGCCGAACGCGAACACCGTCCGCGACACGTACTCTTCGCCCGGCCGCAGCACCGTGGACGGAAAGCTCGCCCGGGTCGGCGAGTCGGGGAAGTGCTGTGTCTCGAGGCAGAAGCCGAACCGCCGCTTGTACGCGCGCCCCTCCTTGCCCGTGATGCTTCCGTCCAGGAAGTTGCCCGCGTAGAACTGCAGCCCCGGCTCGGTGGTCGCGATCGTCAGCGTCCGCCCGCTCGAAGGCTCGGTGACGCGCACGGCGCGTTGCAGCCCGCTCCCCGTTCGATTCAGCACCCAGTTGTGATCGTAACCGGGGCCGACTTTGATCTGCGGGTGATCCGCGTCGATGCGCGCGCCGATCGCGACCGGCTGGCGGAAATCGAAAGGCGTGCCCGCCACCGGCGTGAGCTCGCCGCTCGGAATCAGGGTCGGATCGACCGGGGTGTACCGGTCGGCGTTGATCTGCACCTGGTGACCGAGGATGTCGCGGCTGCCCTGGCCCGCGAGGTTGAAGTAGCTGTGCTGCGTCAGGTTGACGATCGTCGGCTTGTCGGTCGTCGCCTGGTAATCGACCGCCAGCTCGTTGCGATCGTTCAGCGTGTAGGTGACACGGACGGTGAGCGTGCCTGGGTATCCTTCTTCACCGTCGGGGCTCGTGCGGGTGAACACAACCCCCGCCGCCTGGCCGTTCTGGAATGGGTCTCCTTTCCAGAGCGTCTTGTCGAACCCCTTCACGCCGCCGTGCAGGTGGTTCGGTCCGTTGTTGATCGCCAGGCTGAACGCCTCGCCGTCGAGCGTGAAGCGCCCCTTCGCGATGCGGTTGCCGTACCGGCCGATGATGGCGCCGAAATACGCGTCGTTCTTCTTCTCGTAGTCGGCCACGGTGTCGAAGCCGAGCACCACGTCGTCCAGCCGGCCCTCGCGGTCGGGCACGCGCAGAGACAGGATGATGCCGCCGTACGTCATCGCGCGGACCTCGACTCCGGAGGCGTTGGTGATCGTGAACACTTCGACGGCGGAGCCATCAGCCAACGTGCCGAAACGGACGCGCGAGACCGCCGGTCCCTCGGGGGGAGATGCGTGAGCCGTCGTCATGGCGACGACCACACAGGTTATCATCTGGCGCATGCGCGCAATGTTCGTCATCGGGGTTCTCCTGCCGGCCACCCATGCGCCGCGGCCATCAGCGCGGCATCGGTAGCCCGCTAGCCGACTCGGATCATGACGACGTCATGTGCGGCGACCGGCGCCGCGAAGGTGCCGGTGACCGCCCCGAGGTCTTTCTTCTGCCAGAGATCGCGCACCGGCCTGGCCGCGTCGAACGGCAGGCCAAGCTCCTGCCACGAGACGGCGACCGTTGCGTTCGTCTCGCCGCGGTTGAACAGAATCACGGCGTAAGCGCCCCCGTCCAGCGGCTTCGACCACACTTCCAGATCGCCGTCGTCCCGGACCTTGCGTCCCTGGCGGCCGAGCGGATCCTGGTTGACCGCGATGGCGTCGCGATTGAGCAGGATCTCGCGCACCTCCGGCGTCATCTGCCGCACGTCGTTTCCCGCCATGAGCGGCGAGGCGAGCAGCGTCCAGAAGCTGAAGTGCGCGCGGTTCTCGGCGATGCTGAGGCCGGGATTGCCCACCTGCAACATATCGGGGTCGTTCCACCCGCCAGGCCCGGCGTACTTTTCGAGCCCGGTCTGCCTGTCGAGGATCCGGACCCAACCGTGCCCGCCCCACGATTCCGTGCAGTCCCAGCAGGGCAGGATGTCGCCGGTGGTGCGCCACAGGTGTGCCACGCCGCGCGCCCAGGTGGCGGGCTGGCTTCGTCCCCACTCGCACATGCTGAACACGATCGGCCGGCCGGTGGCCCGCAGCGCGTCCCGCATCGTCGTGTAGGCGATCCTCGGGTCCACGCCGTCGGTGCTGCACCAGTCGTATTTCAGGTAGTCCACGCCCCAGGCGGCGTACTGTCGTGCGTCTTCGGTTTCGTATCCATTGCTGCCCGGCCGCCCCTGGCAGGTCTTCGAGCCGGCGTCGGAGTAGAGGCCGAACTTCAGGCCTTTCGAATGCACGTAATCGGCCAGCGCCTTCATGCCCGAGGGAAACCGCTTCGGGTCGGCCACGATGAGGCCGGACGCGTCGCGTGACACCTGCCAGCAGTCGTCGATCACGACATAGAGATAGCCGGCCTCCCTCATGCCGCTTGCGACAATCGCGTCGGCCGTCTCTCGAATCAGCGTCTCGCTGACATCGCACTGGAACCGGTTCCAGCTGTTCCAGCCCATTGGCGGCGTGCGCGCGAGATCCATCCATGCACGGCGCGATTCCGGAGCGGGCTGTTGGGCGGCGGCCGGCGGCGCAGCGGTCACCAGGACGAGCAGGGCGGGAGCGATATGACAGGGTGAGGTCCGCACGGCGCGATCATACGCTGGTAATACGGAGCTGATGCATTAGACTTACCGGCCTTGGGTATGCGGGATTACAGGGTCTGGACAACCGGGCTCCCCCTTGCGGGGTTGGCGGACGCGCTGCCGCACCGCTCGTTCATCGTGCGCGCCAGCGCGAAGGCCGAGGCGTGGGCGGTGCCTGCGCTCCTCGTCCTGTTCCTGTTCCTGCACGCCGCCTGGTTCGTCGACGCGCCCGGCGACCTCGACGCGTTCAATTTCGCGCTTGGCGTTCGACGCTTCGACGTGGCGGCGCACCAGCCGCATCCCCCGGGCGCACCTGTTTACATCGTTGCCGGCAAGGCGGCGACATGGCTCTGGCGGTCGCTGGGAATGCCCGTTCACCCTCTGGCGGGACCGGAAGCGCCGGCGCTCGGGCTGCTGTCGATGGTTACCGGCGCGCTTTCCATCGTTCTGCTGTGGCGCCTCATACGGCGGGCCGGCGGTGGTGGCTCCGCGCGGGCGCGATGCGTCACGCTGGTCGTCGCCTCCGCGCCCCTGCTCTGGATGCTGGCTGCCTGCCCCCTCAGCGATGTACCGGGATTATTCATGATTCTGGGCGCGTACCTGTTGATGGCGCGAGGCCAGATCACCGCCGCGTCGATCGTGGCGGGGATCGCGGTGGGCGTGCGTGTGCAGACCGCGCTGCTCACGGTTCCCGCTCTCCTCGTTGTCGCGCTGCGGACGCGATCGCGGAGGGAGGCCGCCGTCGCGTGCGGCTCGTTCGGCGCCGGCGTCGCGCTCTGGCTGGTGCCGCTTCTTGCCAGCGTGGGGCCGCGCAAGTACTGGATCGCGCTGACGGAACAGACGCGACACGACTGGTCGAACCCGATGATGCTTGCCGCGGCGCCGTCCGCCCGGCAGACGCTGGAGAGCCTCGGCAATACGTTCGTGAGGCCATGGGGAAGCCCGGCTCTCGCAGCGGTGATCCTCGCCGCCGCCGTCTATGGCGCCGTCCGGCTGCTGCGCGCGTCGCCTCGCCGCGCGTTGGGCCTGGCAATCTGTGCGGTTCCCTACCTGCTGTTTCACCTCATCTTCCAGGAGACGGCCACCACCCGATATGCCCTCCCCGTGATTGTCTCCGTGGCGTACCTCGTCGGTGTAAGCGTCGAGGCGGTACCGCGCGTGTGGCGGGAAGCGGTTGTTCTGTTACTGGCCTGTGCGAGTCTCTTGGTCTCCGCGCAAGGTCTGAGTGCCTACGCCCGCGATGGTGCGCCGGCCATGAGAGTCCTCAGCGACATGCACCAGCGCGCGAGCGAAGCCCGGCCCGCATTCGTCACCGGACATCGCAATCTGCTTCGCATTCACGAGATTCTGCCGTCCCCGCCGCCCTGGCACATGGTCTGGTCAAGGGCGCGCCGCGCGCGGCGCGCGCTGGTGGAACACTGGGCGCGCGGCAACAGCACGCCCGTCTGGTTCCTTGCGAATCCGCAGCGGACTGACCTCGCCCTGTTCGACCGGCGATCCCAGAGCGTACTCGGGGCGTACGAGCTGGACGTGCGGGCCGCCCGCATGCTCGGAGGCCTGCGGCCGCGGGCCGTGAGGTGGCTCGAGCTGCGGCCGCCCGCGTGGATTGCGGTCCAGGGATTCGCCCTCACGCCTGAGATCAACGACATGTCGGAGCGCCGTCGAGAAGGCCCGTCCTGGAACGGCGCGATCGCGCTGATTCGGCGGGTCCCCAAAGGAGCCGTGCTCGCAGTGGCGGGCCGGCACGTTGGCCCGGCGAGCGACCCTCCGGTGCGTGTCGTGATCGAGGTGGACGGCCGTCCTGCGCGCACCCTGTTCGCCAATGCGCGGGAACGTCACTATCGTGCTCTCGTCCACCTGCGGCCCGACCAGCTGGCGGGGAACGGCCCGTATGCCACGGTCAGCATCCGCAGCGCGCCGGACACCGCGACGGATCAATTCATTCCAGTCACCGTGGAGCACTTCGACTACCAGCCGGATGACGGCACGCTGTTTACCTTTGCGTCAGGATGGCACGAGCCGGAACTCGACCGCCGCACGGGACGCACATGGCGGTGGGCCAGCCGCCGCGCGACGATGCTCGTCCATCGGCGCCCCGGCACAGAGATCGAGTTCGAGCTGTCGGGGAGTACGCCTCGGGCGCGGCACGCCGACACGGCGGAGATCCAACTGGTATCGGGCAACCGGGTGCTCGCTCGACTCTCGGGAGGACTGCAGTTCTCGCGGCGCGTCGTCGTTCCCAGCGATGTTTCCCAGTCGTGCGACATTGAGGTCGCGATCGAGTCCGCGTCCTGGTTCGTGCCCTACGAAACGGGCGAAAGCGCCGATCAACGCGAGCTTGCGGTTCAGGTCTTTCACGTCGAGACGGGTCCTTCGAAGGACAGGTAGGCTCGCTACAGCGCCCGGTCCGGCCGGAGCGTGTCCGGCAGCGCCACCGGTTCCGGCTCCGGCGTGAAATCCTCCCCCGGGTTGATGAATCGATCCGTCTCCAGGCTGTACTGCTTGTCGTACAACGTGCGGTAGCGCCCGCCGAGCGCGAGGAGCTCCGCGTGGGTGCCGCGCTCGACGATCTCGCCGTGCTCGAGCACGAGGATCTGATCGGCGCTTCGGATGGTGGACAGCCGGTGCGCGATGACGAACGTCGTGCGCCCCTTGCGCAGCGACCGGAGGCCGTCCTGGATCATCGCCTCGCTCTCGCTGTCGAGGCTTGACGTCGCCTCGTCGAGCACCAGGATCCGCGGGTCGGCGAGGATCGCGCGCGCGATCGCCACGCGCTGCCGCTGCCCGCCCGACAGCTTCACGCCGCGCTCGCCGACCACCGTGTCGTACTTCTTCTCGAAGCCATCCACGAACTCGTCGACGTGCGCGATGCGGCTGACGTCCCGCACCTGTTCCGGCGTCGCGTCGGGACGGCCGTAGCGGATGTTCTCAGCGATCGTCCCGTCGAAGAGGAAGTTATCCTGCAGCACGACGCCGAGCTGCGCGCGGTAGTCGCGCAGCCGCACGTCGACCAGATCGCGCCCGTCCACGAGCACGCGCCCGGAGAGCGGGCGATTGAACGCCATGACCAGGCTGATGAGCGTGCTCTTCCCCGACCCGCTCGACCCGACGAGCGCGGTCGTCGTCCCGGCGGGCGCGTGGAAGCTCACGCGTTTCAGCACGGGCGCCCCCGCGGTGTACTCGAAGCTCACGTCGCCAAACACCACGTCCCCGTCGATCGCGCCGAACGGCGCTCGCCGGCTGTCCTGGTCGCTCTCAGTGGGCATCCGCAGGATCTCGCGGATGCGGTCGAGCCCCGCGAACGCCTCGCTGATCTGCGTGCCGATCGACGCGATCTGCACCACCGGCGCGGCCATCAGGCCGGTGAGAAAGATGTAAAAGAGGAAATCGCCGAGCGTCATGTGCCCGTCGAGAATCGACCGCCCGCCGATGACGATGAGCAGCACGCCGATGATGCCGACGACGATGCTGGAAAAGGCGGTGATCGCCGAGACGCCGGTGATCGACCTCGCGATGTTGCGGAACAGGCGGTGCACCCCTCTCGTGAACACCAGTTCCTCGCGCTTCTCCGCCGTATACGTCTTGACGATGCGGATGCCGCCGAGCGTTTCGTTGAGGCGCCCGGTGACCTCCGCGTTGATCTTGCCGCGCTCGCGGAAGAGCGGCCGCAGCCGCTTGAACGCGATCGCCATCGCGCCGCCGAACGCGCCGAGCGCGACGAGCGTCACCGCCGTGAGCCACCAGTTCAAATAGAAGAGGATCGCCAGCGCGATCGCCGCGGTGACGACGCTGCCCGTGAGCTGGACCAGGCCGGTGCCGACCAGGTTCCGGATGCCTTCGGCGTCCGTCATGATGCGCGAGATGAGGACACCCGCCTGCGTGGAGTCGAAGTACGCCACCGGCAGCCGCGCGACGTGCGCCTCGACGCGCCGGCGCATGTCGGTGATGGCGCGCTGCGCGGCCACGCCGAGCACCTGCGAGTTGCCAAACGAGGTCACCGCCTGGACGATGGTCGCGCCGCCCGCCGCGAGGGCCAGCGGAACCAGCAGCTCGCGCCGTCCGCGCCCGATCACGTCGTCGATCAGGAACTTGGAGGTGGCGGGCAGGACGAAGCCCGACACGCGGTTGATGAGCATCAGCACGAGGCCGACCGCGAGGCGCCCGCGCCGGGCCCAGACGAGCGCGCGGGCCTCTTCCCACGCGCCCCGCGTGATGTTCGCCGCACGTTTCGGCTCGGATCCGGCCATTTTCATTAGGATGCCCCTGAATCGCTCATTGTCTCAGGTTCGCACGCGGCAAGGGGGAGTATCATTTCCTGCATGACGGTGCACCTCATCAACCCCAGCCACGTGGCGTTCGGCATCGGCGTCATCACACCCAGATGGCTGTACGTCCTGGCTGCCGCGACCCCCGCGGACTACGGCGTGCCGCGTTTGACGGATGAAACGCTGGAGCCGCTGGACCTGTCCACGGTTGCCGCCGGCGACGTCGTGGGCATCGGGATCCACACCGGGAACGCGCTCCGGGGCTACGAGGTGGGCACCGCGGCCCGGGCGGCGGGCGCCACCGTGGTCTTCGGCGGCATCCACGCCACGCTGTATCCGGAAGAGGCCTTTTCGCTGGGCGGCGCGCACGCGGTCGTGAGCGGCGATGGCGACCGCATCTGGCCCGTGGTGCTCGCCGATGCCGCAGCCGGGACGTTGAAGCGCACCTACGAGGGCGGCAAGATCGAATCCGACGCGTTCCTCCCGGGCCGCTGGGACCTTCTGCCGAAGGGACGCTACATGTGGGCCTCGGTGCAGACGGTACGCGGCTGCCCGAAGCACTGCTCGTTCTGCTCGGTGTGGCGCACCGACGGGCAGAAGCCGCGGCAGCGGCGCGTGGACGCGCTCATCGGCGAGATCGTGGATCTCAGGCGCCGCGGGTTCCGCTTCATCGCGCTCGCCGACGACAACTTCTATCCCGTGACGCTCGAGGACCTGCGGATGGCGAAGCGCCGCGCCGATTCGTCGCAGTTCGAGCGGCTCCAGGCGCTCCGCGAGGAGCGCTTCGAGTTCATGCGGCAGCTCGCGCGCCTTCCGGAAGACACGGTGTTCTTCACGCAGATCACGATGGAGGCGGCCGAGGATCCCGAGTTTCTCGAGGCCATGCACCGCGCGCGCATCCGCGGCGCATTGGTCGGCGTGGAGTCGGTCACCGCCGAGGGCCTGAAAGACGTCTACAAGGGGTTCAACGACAGCGGCGAAGCGCTCGTCGAGAAGCTGCGCCAGTTCAAGCGCCACGGCGTGCACGTGCTCGGCTCCTTCATTTTCGGGCTGCCGAGCGATCGGCCTGAGACCTTCGACATGACCCTCTCGGTCGCGCAGCGCGCCGACGTGACGTTCGCGCAGTTCGTGATGCTCACGCCGTTCCCCGGCACCCTGGACTTCGCGGCATGGGAAAAGACGATGGCGGAGTCCGCCGAGCAGATCGGCGGCGTGCCCGTCACGCGGCACTGGCTCATCCCGCAGGCCATCCGCACGAAGGTCTACATCAAGCACCCGATCATGAGCCCCGAGGAAATCCGCCGGCGCACGCAGGAGGTGTGGGACCGGTTTTACAGCATTCGCAGCATCTGGTCCCGCTCGGGCGCCGTCACCTCGATCAAGGGGCGGATCGCGTTCGTGCTCATTTCGAAGATCTATCGCCAGATGTACGCGAATACCGGCATCGCCACCGACAGCGCGCGCGTCACGCGTTCGGTGCGCTGGGTGCGGCTGATGGCACGCCCGTGCCGCCGCATTTTCGCGGGAAAGCCGATGCCGTCGCTGCAGATCGGCTAGCGGTCAGTCCTCGACCGCCGAGGGGACAGGGAAGGGACGGACGCGGTGGCGTCCGTCGCCGAGCAACACCCGCGAGACCAGGCCCCGCGAAGCGCGCCGATCCGGCCGGGCCATCCCCTCGCGCGCGTCCGCCAGGGTCACCACCGCGGGAATCGTCCTCCCACCCGCGAGAAGAGCAGGCAGCGGCGCCTTTCGCGGCGCGCGCGCGCGCGAGGCCTTGCGTACCGGCGCTCGTCTCTTCAGTTCCGGCCCGGGGATCGTCGTCGCGCCCGCGATCTGCGGCGGCGCCGGCGGCGCGATGGATTTCGCCATCGTGCCGGCCGGCAAGGACAGCTCGCGCTCGACCGTTTCGTCGCCGACGAGCAGCAGCGGCATCAGCAGGAACGTGCAGGTCGCGACCGCGGCGAGGGCAAATCCCGCCAGCTCGCGCTTCTGGTGGGACTCCAGGTCCGAGAACCGCACGCGCGGCGCCGCGTCGTCATCGGCGCCGCTGCCACGGTGACAGGCCGCACTGGCCAGCCAATCCTCGGAGTGGACGGTCACGCGTTCGCCAGTGTCAAAAGCCGCGCCACCAGCCCGGCCGTCACGGGCCCGCGCAACTCGTTACAGCAGTGCTGGTTCTGGATGCGGTGTGAAATGCCGTAAACCGTCGAAACTCATACGGACAGACGATTCGCGGGAGGTTTTTACATCTTTCCCGGGATTTCACACCGCAGGCCGGCCTTCGCGCGGGCGCCGGACGCGCCGCCACAGCACCCAGGCGGTGGATGCGGCCGCGGGCCACAACCGTCTCCGCATCCACCAGGGCTTTCCGGCGTCGTACTTCCGACGCCCTCCGCGGCGCGACGCGCGGCGATCGCGCTGCGCGTGGTCCCTCCGCTCCTGGGTCGCCATCGCTTCGTCCACCGGGAGGGGCGCTCCGCTCGCCCGTCCGGCGTGGGAGCAAGCGCGGTACCGCGGTGCGATCCGTCGAGCTTGAGCTCGGCCGTCGGGTCCGCTTTAATGGAGCGTGATGTCGCGGGTGCGCCGGTGGCTGCTGGTCGCTGCGGGGGTGATCTCGGCGGGTCTCGGCGCCCTGGGAGCCGTGCTTCCCGGGCTCCCGACAACAATCTTCCTTCTCCTCGCGTCGTATTGTTTCGCGCGCAGCTGTCCGTGGCTCGAACAGCGGCTGCTGCGCAACCGGCTGTTCGCGCCCTACATGGCGTTCATCGACGGCGGCCGGCCCCTTCCCCGCAAAGCCAAGGCGACGGCGATCGCGAGCGTGTGGATTGCCGTCAGCATCAGCCTGACGCTCCTGTACTCGGGTGGCAGCCTGGAACCGTGGTTCGCGATGGTCGTGGGTCTCGCGGCAGTCGTGGGGACGCTTGCCATCTCCACCGACGCGGCCACGCGCATGCTTCGCGCGCCGGATCGCCGCTATCCTGCCGCAGGCTCCAGGGTTCAGGATGTTCCTGAACCCTGAAGCCTGAACGCGTCGAGCGTTGTCGATCCAGGCACCCCGAGCGGCGATGGCGCTTCACCCGTCGGTTCGAGCGACGGAACGGGATCCCCGCGGCTGACAGCGCGCTGACGGGCGGCAGGCATCAGTGCGAAATCTGGCGGGGGTGTGCCAAGCGCGGCCTGGGCGCGAGCGCCAGCCAGGGTGACCCGAACAACCACAGCGATGACGGCTGCATCTTCATTCCGTCCATGGGGAGGGGATTCTAGCGGCGCGCGCCGCGTACAGCACGGCAATTTTATGAAGCTCATCTGTTGCGGTCCGGATGGGCTTCGGGCGTAAGCTACACGTGAGGAACGCCGCCGAGACATGACACCAGCGATTCAGACGGACGCGACGGAGCGGTTCTCGGCCAGGATCGATCGCGCGCTGCTCGATGGGCTGGCGGCACGAGTGCTCACCGAGGCGCCGCGCGCCGAAGAGGCCGTCACCCTGCCGTTCACCAACGGCCTGCTGGGCGTCGTGCCGCGCTGTACTCCCGCTGACGTCGGTGCCGCCGCCCGGCGCGCGCGGAGCGCGCAGCCCGCGTGGGCCGCGGTGCCTGCCCGCGATCGGGCCGCGGTGCTCCTCCGCTTTCACGACCTGGTCCTCGCCCGTCGCGAAGAAATCCTCGATCTGATCCAGCTCGAGAGCGGGAAGGCGCGGCGCGACGCGCTGGAGGAAGTGCTCGACACCGCAAACGTCGCGCGCTACTACGGACACGTCGCGCCCGGACTGCTCCGGCCGCGGCGCCGTCAGGGCGCGTTCCCCCTGGTCACACGGGCGTGGGAGCACCATCCGCCGCGTGGCGTCGCGGGTTTCATCGCGCCGTGGAACTACCCGCTCACGCTCGGCATCACCGACGCGCTTCCCGCGCTGGCGGCCGGCAACGCGGTCCTGATCAAGCCGGATCTCAAGACGCCGTTCTCCGCGCTCTGGGCGGTAGCCCTGCTCGAGAAGGCCCGACTGCCCTCCGGCGTCGCCCAGGTCGTCACCGGCGAAGGCGCGGCGCTGGGGCCGCGGCTCATCGAGGAAATCGACTTCCTGATGTTCACGGGCAGCACGGCGACGGGCCGGATCGTCGCGCGGCAGGCCGCCGGGCGCTTGATCGAGTCGTCAATGGAGCTGGGAGGCAAGAACGCGATGATCGTGCTGGACGACGCCGATCTGAAAAGAGTCGTCCCCGGCGCGGTGACCGCGTGCTTCTCGAACAGCGGGCAGCTCTGCATCTCGATCGAGCGGCTTTACGTCCACGAGCGCATCTACGACGTGTTCGTGCCGCGGTTCGTCGAAGCGACGAACGCGCTGAGACTCGGCACCGGCCTCGACGATGGTTCCGCCGACATGGGATCGCTCGTCTCGCGCAAGCAGCTCGACGCCGTGGCGCGCCACGTCGACCAGGCCGTGGCGCTTGGGGCGCGCGTGCTGGCCGGCGGCCGCGCGCGGCCTGACATCGGTCCGTACTTCTACGAGCCGACGATCCTCGAGAACGTCACGGCGGACATGGCCGTCTGCGGCGAAGAGACCTTCGGCCCCGTCGTCTCGCTGTGTCGAGTTGCGACCGAAGACGAAGCCATCGAACGCGCGAATGCGAGCCCGTTCGGATTGAACTTCAGCGTGTGGACGCGCGACACGCGGCGCGGGCGCCGGATCGCGACGCGCCTCCAGGCAGGGACCGTCAACATCAACGAGGGGTACGGGGCTGCCTGGGGATCGATGGGCGCGCCGATGGGCGGCTTCAAGGGCTCCGGGCTTGGCCGCAGGCACGGCGAGCAGGGATTGCTGAAATACACCGAGGCGCAGACGGTCGCCGTCCAGCGCCTGCTCCCGATCGCGGCGCCACCGTTCATGCGGCAGCACACGTACGAGCGCGTCATGGTGCTCGCCATGAGGGTGTTGAAGCGGTTGCCGTGGGTGCAGTAAGGGGAGTGCGATGACCGAGTTCGCGGGGCAGACGGTTCTCATCACCGGTGCCGCCAGCGGCCTGGGACGGCAGCTCGCGCGCGGCGCCGCCGGGGCGGGCGCCGCCGTCGTGCTGTGGGATATCAACGAGCAGGGCATGAGCGCGGTCGCGCGGGAACTGCGCGCCGAGAGCGCGTCGTGGGTGCACTCGCGCGTGGTGGACGTTTCGGACCGCACGGCGGTCTACACGGCCGCGGCCGCGCTGTCGGCCGTGTACCGCCCGATTGACATCCTCATCAACAACGCGGGCATCGTCACCGGAAGGCCGCTGCTCGAGATTCCGGACGATCGCATCCAGGCCACCTTTGCCGTCAACACCCTCGCGCTGTACTGGACGACCAAGGCGTTTCTGCCGGAGATGATCCGGCGCGGCCGCGGGCACATCGTGACCATCGCGTCCGCCGCGGGGCTCATCGGCGTGGCCCGGCAGTCCGACTATTCCGCGAGCAAGCACGCGGCGGTGGGTTTCGACGAGTCGCTGCGATCCGAGCTTCGTCGAACGGCGCCGTTCGTGCAGACGACCGTGGTCTGCCCGTACTACATCGATACCGGCATGTTCGCCGGCGTGACGTCGCGGTTTCCCCTGCTGCTGCCGATCCTGCAGGAGCAGAAAGTGGCGGACCGCGTCCTGCGCGCGATTCGGCGCGACGAGCGCCGGGTCCTGATGCCCCCGCTCGTCCGCCTGCTGCCCGCCCTGCGGCTGCTCCCGGCTCCGCTCTTCGACCGCGTGGCCGATCTGTTCGGCATCCACTCGGGGATGGACGGGTTCAGGGGGCGCTGAGGTGTGAAAGTCCCGCGTTCTGCGGTGGAAAATCAGAACGCGAAGCCGGACGACAGGTGCACGCGCGTGCCGCCGCCGTCGAAGCCGCGCGCGAGATCCAGGTTCAATTTCAGCACGGAGGCGATCATGAACACGCCGGCGCCCGCGCCGGCGTGCCACGGCACGTCGCCGAGGCGCACGCCGCGGTCGGTGGCCTTTGCCGCGTCGGCGAACACCGTGATACCGAAACGCGCGCCGCGAATGACCGACGTCAGGGGCACACGCAGCTCGGCGGATGTCACGAGCACCCGATCGCCATCGAACGCGCCGGCCCGGAAGCCCCGCAGGGTGGACGATCCCCCGAGCAGCAGGCGTTCGTACGGAGGCAGCGCCGCGTCGCTCGTGTAGTACTGCGCCCGCCCCGCGGCGACGGCCTGGCCGATCGTGCGCAGGTATCCACGCGCCTCGGCGGAGTAGCGGTTGATGCGCGGCCGATCGCTCACGTGGAGGGCGGTCCACCCGCCGCTCACGTAAACGGCGTTGGCGGGAAAGGCGGGGTCGCCGCGCGTGTCGAGCGCCGCCATCGTGCCGGCGGTCCATTGGCGATCGTCCAGCGCCCCGAAATCCACGCGGCTTCTGGACGTATCGACGCCGACGCGCAGGACGTGCGCGAACCGCCGCTCGGCGCCGGCCCTGAGCTCGACGCGCTCGTCATCGATGCCGAACCGCGGATTTTCGCGATTCCACACAGCCACGCTCGACGTCACGCGCGTCAACGGCCCGCGACCGAACGTGCGCTCGAACTCGAGCGCAGCCCGCTTCGTGCCGCCCCAGGTGAGGGGTACCGAGAGGCGTTCGCCGGCGCCGAGCAGATCGACCGTGCTGACCCGCGCGCCGTACGTCAGGCCGTAGCCGTCGGCGTAGCTCACGATCGGCAGGAACATCGCCTGGCTGCGAAGCCGCCTGAACGGACCGAGCACGGGGCTGGGAGGCGAGGCGGCCGACCGGACGCCCGGCCGCTCGTGCACGATGAGCACCAGCGCCACGTCGGCGGGGTCGGCGAGCGATCGGTAGCGCTTGCGCACATCCACCGTTTCGAACAGCCGGCTCTCCTCCAGGCGCTTCCGAACGTGTGCGACCGTGTCGGCTTCGATCGGCGCTCCCGCGTTGACCCGCGCGATCGCGAGAACGTCCGCGTCGGTCACGAACACGTTGCCGTGCACGCGCACCTCCCGAATGATTTCGGGGGCGCCCGTCGCGGGTTGCTCGTCTACGATACAGGGACCGTGGGGGCCGCGTTCCTCGCGGACCTGCACAAGTGCGGGCCCGGGCGGAGCATCAGGAACCTCGGGGACTTTTGGCGGCGTGGGGACCCTGATCTTGGAGGTGACCTCCGCCTCGCGGTACTTGGAAAAGGCGCGCCCGAGCGCGACGTCGAAGGAGCCGTTCGCGAGCGTCAGGCCGGCATGGATGCTGATCTCCCGAGGCAGCCAGACGCCGGCGAACGGCTGGCCCATCGTCATCGACGCGCGGATCTCGTCCACGCGCACGAGCCACGCGCCCGGCAGGAAATCGAGCCAGACGTTGTCGAACGTGTACTTGACGATCTGGTGTTCCCGCGGATCGATCCACAGCGTCACGAGCGCGGTCTTGTTCATCCGCCGCTCGATCTCGTGCTCGTCGTCACCGTCTTTGAACAGGTGCGTGGGGTAATACTCGACCCGCAGGACCTCGTGGCCTTCGAGCGTTTCCCGCCCGGCAAGCAGGTAGTGGCCCGGCTCGAACGTGAAGTCCATGAAATACGCTTCAGAGACGAACCGCGGCTCGGTCGGCACGGCGCCGGGGCCCAGGTCGACGCCGGTCACCGTGACTTCGCGTTTCGCGTCGCGTTCCGCGCGGCGCTTCTCGCGGCGGATCCAGTCGCGCTCGTACTCGTCACGCGCGGCCTCGCCGACGGCAACGCCGTCGAATCGGACCGGGCTGCGCACGTGCCGGCCGTCGCGGACATACCAGGTGTACTCGCGCCTCGTCCGCCAGAGCGGCGCGCGGCCCGGCCCGAGGACCTGAAACGATTCGACTTCGTCGAGCACGTAATCGTTGAGCGTCTTCCGGTTCACCTCGCGCCGCGCGAGCACCTGCTCCATGAACCGGTCGAGGTCGTTCGACGGCGCCGGTTGTGCCTGCGCCCCGAGCGTGGAGAGGGCAATCGCGACGGCGGCACACGCGAGACGCGTGCGGGCATGGAAGATCGAAAGCGACACTGGACCTCCGGGGCAGGCAGGCCGACCATGAATTAGACGGCCAGGCCGGCGCCGCGGTTCGACGGAGGGTCCCCTTGCGGCGGGCCCGTAGGCGATGTACACTTCTTACACATGAAACGTACAAATCTTGTGCTGAATGAGCAGCTCCTGGAGGAGGCGACACGGCTGAGCGGCGAGCGGACCTATTCACGAACCGTGGAGCGGGCACTGGAGGACTTCGTCCGGCGCGCGAAAGCCCGCCGGATCATGGACCTGGCCGGTTCCGGCCTGTGGGAGGGGAACCTGTCGGAGGTCCGCGAGGATCGCGGCGTCTACCGGAGCCGTCGCCGTGGTCCTCGTTGACACGTCGGTCTGGATCGAAGCGTTCCGCTCGCGGCCGCGCCTCCGCCTGGACGAAGTGGTCGACTTCGACGAAATCGTGACCTGCCTGCCGGTCATACAGGAGGTGCTGCAGGGGTTTCGCGAGCAGCGCGCCTTTCAGACCGCCCGGGACGCGATGCACGCGCTTCCCATCGTCGAGTCGCCGCTTCGCGCGTCGGTGTTCGACGAGGCCGTGGATCTCTACCGCGGCGCCCGGCGGGCGGGGGTGACGATCAGGTCAGGCGTGGACTGCCTCATTGCCGCCTGCGCCCTGCGCCACGGCCTCACCGTGATCCACCACGACCGGGACTTCGATCTGCTCTCGCGTATCTCGCCGCTCACAGCTCGCCGTGTGTAGGGACGAACCCAGCGCTAGCTTCCCCCCACCTTGTGCGGCGTGCGCGTGCGCGGGACGAAGCCGCGGGTCGTCCTCGTCTTCCAGGGCTGTTCGGTCTGCGGCTTGGGCGTGCGCCCGGCGGTTGACGGGCCCGCCTCGGCCGGCGGGGCGGGCGCTTCGGCGGCGGCTTTGGCCCGCGCGGCTCGCGCCTTCGCCTCGTCCTTGTCGAGGCAACAGTGTTTGTACTTGCGGCCCGAGCCGCAGTGACAGGGCTCGTTGCGCCCGGGCCGTTCATCACTCTGCAGAGTCATTGAAAACAGTGTACCAGTAGAATCGTGTGCGTGTGCGCATGAAGGCTGTTCCCGTCTTCTGCGCGCTGTGTGCCCTGGCGAGGTTGCCGGTTCGTCTTTGTTTTGTCAGAGAAACACCGACACGCTCACGCCTTCGAGCATTGCCGCGATACTATCCCGCCCCGCAGGAACGCGCGCGCGCCGTGGCGGTCGCACGCAGCGCCTTGCCAGGGGAGAGGCCATGTGCAGAGCAGGCCGAGTCGTCGCCGGAGTGTTGTTGTGGGTCGCCGGGTCGCTGTCGCTGTCCGCCCAGGAGGTGCAGACGCCCGAACGCGCCATTCCCAACCAGTACATCGTCGTCATGGACGATGAGCAGGTGGGGGGCGCCGAGATACCTGCGCTTGCCCGGGCGGTTGCGCTCCAGCACGGCGGGCGCGTGCTGTTCGTCTACCAGCACGCGCTCCGCGGCTTCGCGCTCGAGGTCTCCGCATGGGCAGCGGCTGCGATCGCGCGCGATCCGCGCGTGCGGTACGTCGAGCAGGACGCGGTGATGGAAATCGTCGATACGCAGGCGAGCGCCACCTGGGGGCTCGATCGCATTGACCAGCCCGACCTGCCGCTCAACGGAACGTACGTCTACAACACGACCGCTTCCGGCGTGCACGCCTACATCATCGACACCGGCATCCGGCGGACGCATGCGGAATTCGGCGGCCGGGTCTCCGCGAGCGGCTACACGGCGATCACCGACGGCAACGGCACCAACGACTGTAACGGCCACGGTACCCACGTGGCGGGGACCGTGGGCGGCGCGACGTACGGTGTCGCCAAAGGGGTGACGCTGCACGCGGTACGCGTCCTCGACTGCGGCGGGTCGGGCACCACGTCGGGCGTAATCGCCGGCGTGAACTGGGTCACGTCGAACCGGGTCCGGCCCGCGGTCGCCAACATGAGCCTCGGCGGCGGTGCGTCCACCGCGCTCGACGACGCGGTGCGCAATTCCGTGGCGGCCGGTGTGACCTATGCGGTTGCCGCCGGCAACAGCAACGCCGACGCGTGCACCACCTCCCCGGCGCGCGTGTCGCAGGCGCTGACGGCCGGCAGTTCCACGAACACCGACGCGCGCTCCTCGTTCTCCAACTATGGGACGTGCGTCGATCTCTTCGCTCCGGGATCGAGCATCTCGTCCGCGTGGTACACGAGCGACACCGCCACGAACACGATCAGCGGCACGTCGATGGCCTCGCCGCACGTCGCGGGCGCCGCCGCGCTGTATCTTGCGACGGATCCGGGCGCGCCCCCGAGCACCGTGCATGCCGCCGTCGTCGACAACGCGACCGTGGGACGGCTGACCGGCATCGGCACTGGCTCCCCGAACCGGCTGCTGCATTCGATCTTCGGCGGCGCGCCGGCCGATACGCCGCCGGTGGCGAGCTTCACGTCTTCATGCACCGGCGTGACCTGCACGTTTGATGGAAGTGGCTCGAGCGACGATCGCGGGATCGCCGGCTACTCGTGGACGTTCGGCGACGGGCAGAGTGCGTCCGGCGCCAGCGTGTCGCATACCTATGCCGCCGGCGGCACGTACACCGTGCAGCTGACGGTGACCGACACGGTAGGGCAGACCGACGTCGAGACGAAGTCCGTGACCGTCTCGGCGAGCGGCGGCGATCCATGCACCGCCTGTGAGAAGTACACCGGCTCGCTCAGCGGAACCGGCGCGTCGCAGTACCAGCCGAACGGAACGTACTACTACACCGGCGTGTCCGGCACGCACCGCGGATGGCTGCGCGGGCCGGCCACTGCGGACTTCGACCTCTACTTGCAGAGGTGGAATGGCTTCTGGTGGGCGACCGTGGCGGCATCGGAGAGCGCGACCTCCGAGGAGCAGATCGCGTACACGGGCACGGCGGGGTACTACCGGTGGCGTGTGTACTCGTACAGCGGCAGCGGCAGCTACACCTTCTGGCTGCAGCGCCCCTGAGGCGGCGCAAGGACCACCGCAGAAGGGCGGCGTCTTTCAGGGCGCCGCCCCGCCTTTCTCCATGCTAGACTCGCCGCGTTTGTTCGGCATCTCCCACATCGGCGAGCAAGGAGGAGGCTTATGCGATGGAGGCTCTGCGTCGGCTTCTTGTGCGCAGCAACGGTTGCCGGATGGGGCATCCGGTTCACGCCCCTCGTCCTCGCGCAGGCGGCGCACACGCCCGCCGCCGACGAGTTCGTCGTGCGCGTCGTCTCGAGCGCGCCCGGCCAGGTCACCGGAGGAGACGCGCGGCTGCACATTGACGTGCCGCTGACCGTGCCGCTCCATCAGGTACAGGTGCTGCTGAACGGCGCCGATCGGCGTTCCCAGTTCAGCCTCATTCCCGGCACACGCACCCTGACCGGCGTCATCAACGGTCTGGCGCTCGGCGGGAACAATCTCCTCGTCAGGCCGAACGGGCAGGGAATCGGGCGGCCGGCCGCCGTGTCGCTCCTGCTCGAGAACCATCCGATCACGGGGCCTGTCTTCTCGGGGCCGCACCAGTACCCGTTTGTGTGCACGACGATGACAGAGGGCCTCGGGCAGCCGATACCGGACGACCCGGCGACCGGGACGAAGGTCCTCGACCCGGGAGGCGTCGTGATCGGCTTGAGCCGCAACTGCACGGTGCCAACGCAGGTGGTGTTCGTCTATCGCACCACGTCCGGCGCCTGGAAGCCGTACACGCCCGGCATGCCTCGGCCCGCCGACATGCGGCAGACCACGACGATCGAAGGCAAGACCGTGGACTTCATCGTCCGGTGGGAGCGCGGGACGATCAACAGATTTATCTACAGCATCGCCATGTTGTCTCCCTTCGACCAGGATGCCTCCACTCTGGATCGCGGCGCGTGGAACGGCCGGGCGATCTACCGGTTCGATGGCGGCGTCGCGATCGGGCATTCACAGGGACGTGTCAGCCAGTCGGCGATGCTGTACGAGACCGGCCTGGCGCGCGGTTACGCCATCCTGCACTCGAGCGGCACGCGCACGAGCACGCACTACAACCTGCAGCTCGGCGGGGAAACCGCGCTCATGGTGAAGGAGCGGTTCGTCGAGTTGTATGACGTGCCGCTGTACACGGTGGGCGTCGGCGGATCCGGCGGCGCGATCCAGCAGTACGTCTACGCGCAGAACCACCCGGGCCTCATCGACGCCGCCATCCCTCAGTACTCGTATCCCGACATGGTGACGCAGGCCGTGCATGTCGGCGACTGCGAGCTGCTCGAGTTCTACATGGACGTGCTCGACTGGGCCAATCCGCGCTGGGCGACCTGGACGAACCGCACGCTGCTGCAGGGGATGGCGGCGAGCGACACGCTTCGAAACGTGTACCGCGGCGGCGCGCCGGGGCTGACCGAGTGCATCAACGGCTGGCGCGGTCTGGCCCCGCTGGCCCTGAACCCTCTCTACGGTGCGGTGGCTAATCAGCACCTGTTCGTGCCGCTCTCGGCCATTGCCGCGATCGAGTGGACGCACTTCGCGGACATCGTCAACATCGTGGGACGCGGGGATGACGGCTACGCGCGCCGCTACTGGGACAACGTGGGCGTGCAGTACGGACTGCAGGCCGTCGCGTCCGGGACGATCACGCCCGCCGAGTTCCTCAAGGTGAACGCGATGGTGGGCGGGTGGAAGCCGCAGGGGGCGATGGTGCAGGAGGGGAGCCCGTTCTATCCGCCCGGCGTCATCGATCCCTCGAACTGGGATCCGTGGAGCGCGCGCAATCAGACCTTCAGCCTGAATCCATTCGTCAGCCCCGCGTCGCGCACGGAGGGGGAACTCGAGGCGATGCGCGCCGTGTATCGGTCGGGGCTGGTTTTCAGGGGAGACATCGACATTCCGATCATCGACTGGCGGCATTACCTCGAGAGGCAGCTGGACATGCACAACTCGCATCAGTCCTTCGCGTCGAGGAAACGGATGCTCAACGCGGACGGCGACGCGGGCAACCAGGTGATCTGGTTTACCGACGCGAATCCCGCGCCGGTGTTCGACCAGACCCCCGAGGCGCTCGAGGTGATGGACGAATGGATGCTGCAGATCCTGGCGAACCCGTCCGCAGCCGCCGCCGGCAACCGGCCGCCGCGCGCGACCGACCGGTGCTTTGACACGGCCGGTGTCGAGATCGCCAGGGGACCGAACGTGTGGGCCGGGATCATCGACGACGATCCGCCGGGCGCGTGCACGACGCGCTTCCCGACCTACAGCACGTCGCGCCGTGTTGCCGGCGGTCCGTTCGAGCAGAGCATCTTCAAGTGCGCGCTGATTCCGGTGGAGGAGGCTATCGGCCGCGGGTTCTACGGCGTGTGGACGCCCAGCTTCGCCGACATCGGAATGCTGGCGGCGATCTTCCCGCAGGGGGTGTGCGACTACGGCCGGCCCGATCGGGGGCTGCCGGCCGCAGCCGGTTCGTAAGCGCGGGACCCGCGATGTCGGATGAGGCCGGCGAGCGGTCAGTGCGTCAGCGGCCGCGTGCGACTCGCAACGGCAATCGTCTGCCCGCCGAAGCCTGATTCCACTGGCGCGGGCGAATTGCGGACGCAGTTCCGGCCGGCGGCCTTGGCCTGGTAGAGCGCCTGGTCGGCGCGCTCGATCAGCGCGGCCGGCGACAGCTCGCCGCCGGTGTTGCTGGCCACGCCGACGCTGATGCTCAGCGTCACGCTGGCGCTGCCGGCCTCGACAGGCGCCTGCTCCATTTCTCCCCGCAGCCACTCGGCGAGTCGCACGGCCCCCTGCGGCGGTGTCTCGGGCAGGATGACCAGGAACTCGTCGCCCCCGTACCGGCACCGGATGTCACTGCGCCGGAGCATGGATCGAAGCCGCTGGCCGACGACCGCCAGCACGTGATCCCCGAACAGGTGGCCGTGGACGTCGTTGATCCGCTTGAAATGGTCCACGTCGAACATCAGGATCGACAGCGGCGTGCCGCTCCGCTGCGATCGCGCGATTTCCGTCTCCAGGACCTCGAAGCCGTGGCCGCGGTTGACGCAGCCGGTGAGTTGATCGGTCAGGCTCGTGTCCCGCGCCTGCGCGAACAGCTGGGCATTGCGGACGGCGATGGCGAGCAGCGTCGCGGCGGCGCCAATCTTCCGGCGGAGATCCGCCGAGTGCTTCACCCCTTCGATCGCCACGACGCCGACGCGCAGCGTGCCGACGGCCATCGGGAAGCAGACGTGCCCGTCGACCTCGATTCCGTCGGGACTGACGAGGTCTTCCGCCGGGCCGGCTGTCGCGCGATCGGCGATCCCTTCCAGCTCGCCGATCGGCCACCGGCTTCCGGCGGTGTCCGTCAGCCGGTCCCAGGCCGCGTCCGACCGGAGGAGGACCCAGATCTCGGCGCCCGCGCCGAGCGCGGGCAGATGTCGCCAGAGAGTTTCTCTCAGGGTGTCGGTTGAGAGCGCGCGCGCCAGCGCCTGGCCGAACAGCATGAGCTGCTCGAGCTCCTGGGCGCGGCCGCGGGCCTGGGCCGCTTCAAGGGCGGCGGCGGCCGCCTCCGCTTTCGATTCCCGGCGGCTCGCGTGCTGGTGGAACACGAACATCACCGTCAGGATCAGCAGCGCGGGCAGCAGCCCGACACCGTAGGTTTGCTCGATCCCGCGCGCGAACTCGAGCCCCTGCTGGATCGAGGGCTGAAAGACGACCAGCAGGGCGAAGGCAAGCCCCGCGAGCAGCAGCGGGTCGTGGCGGCCTGTGACACGGAAGCGCATGGAGGCGAGCGGGAGCACACGGCGTGCCGCCGGGTCGCCCTGCAGATGGAACAACTTGCGGCGATGTGTGCTCCCGAAACTGTGCGGTGATGTGCGGTGTGCGCGCACGCGTTCGCGTCCGCGCCCGCGCCAGGCCCAGCTGGGGCCGCCCCCACTTCTCCCTTGCGCGCGGCGGCCATCCGTGGTGGGATCCGGCCCTCGCCGTGGCATTTCGCCGGGAGGAGACGACATGAAATGCCCTGTCACGATCAGCGTCAACGGGCGCGCGTATCGCCAGGAAGTTGAGCCCCGGCTCCTCCTCGTGCACTTCCTCCGCGATGCCGGCCTGACCGGTACCAAGATCGGATGCGACACCAGCCAGTGCGGTGCGTGCACCGTGCTGATGGAGGGCGTCGCGGTCAAGTCCTGCACCACGCTTGCCGTTCAGGCCGACGGGATGCGCATCACCACGATCGAGGGGCTTGCGGATCACGAGCGGCTCACGCCGCTCCAGGAAGCCTTCTGGGCGAAGCACGGGCTTCAGTGCGGCTTCTGCACGCCCGGGATGGTGTTCGCTGCGCACGAACTGCTGCGCGTCTGTCCCAATCCGTCCGCCGAGCAGATCCGCCACGGGCTGGAGGGGAACATGTGCCGGTGCACCGGCTACCAGAACATCGTGCGCGCGGTGCAGGCGGCCGCCGCCGACCCGCGCGTGGGCGCGGCTGGAGGTGTCAGGTGATGACCACCGATGTCGCGCCGGCGCGCGTGTTCGGCTCCGGCATCCGGCGCCGCGAGGATCCGCGGCTTCTCACGGGCTCGGCCCGCTACACCGCCGACGTGACGCTGCCCGGCATGGCGCACGCCGCGATCCTCCGCAGCCCGCACGCCCACGCCCGCATCCGCCGCATCGACACCAGCCGCGCCGCGAGCGCCCCGGGAGTCGTCGCGGTGTTCACCGGCGCCGACACCGAAGCCGCGCTGAAGCCGATCCCGTGCGCGTGGCTGCTCACCAACGCCAACCTGAAGACGGCGCCGTACCGCGCGATGGCGTCCGGAACCGTCCGCTACGTCGGCGACGCCGTGGCGGTCGTGGTCGCGGAGTCCGACTACGAGGCCCACGACGCGCTCGATCTGATTGACGTCGAGTACGACCCGTTCCCCGCCGTTGTCGATCCGCAGAAAGCTGCGGCGGCCGGCGCGCCGCAGCTCCACCCCGAGGCCCCCGGCAACGTGGCGTTTCACTGGACGGTCGAAGGAGGGGACGTCGACGCCGCCTTCAAGTCGGCCGGCGTGGTCGTGCGGGACCGGATCATCCAGCAGCGCCTGATCCCGACCGCGATGGAGCCGCGCGGCGCCGTCGCGCAGTTCACGCCCGCGACCGGCGAGCTCACGCTCTGGAACACCACACAGAACCCGCACATCGTCCGGTTCATCATGTCGATCGTGACCGGCGTGCCCGAGGACCGGCTCCGCGTGATCGCGCCCGAGGTGGGCGGCGGGTTCGGCAGCAAGATCCCGCAGATCCAGGGGGATTTCATCACCGCGTTCTGCTCGATGAAGCTCGGACGCCCGGTGAAGTGGATCGAAACCCGCTCCGAAAATTACCAGTCGACGACGCACGGGCGCGATCACGTGCAGGAGGTCGAGATCGCGGCGGCGAAGGACGGCCGCATCCTGGGGCTGCGCTGCAGCGTGTGGGCCGGCATGGGCGCGTACCTGTCGACCGCGGCGCCCGGCATCCCGACGATTCTGCACGGCCTGATGCTCTCGGGTCCGTACAAGATCCCCGCCGTCAGGGAAGACGTGTACGGCGTCTACACCACCACGACGCCGGTGGAGGCGTATCGCGGCGCGGGACGCCCCGAAGCGACCTTCATGCTCGAGCGCATGATGGACAAGCTCGCCCGCGCGCTGCGGATCGACCCGGTGGAGCTCAGGCGCCGCAATCTGATTCCGCCGTTCGACAACGGCTACGGCGTGGTCACCGGACTGACCTACGACAGCGGGAACTACGAGGCGGCGCTCGAGAAGCTGCTCGGCCACATCGGGTACGACGCGCTGCGGAGCGAGCAGGAGTCGGCGCGCGCGAGAGGGCGGTACATCGGAATCGGCGTGTCGACCTACGTCGAGATCTGCGGTCTCGGCCCGTCGCAGGTGGCCGGCGCCGTCGGATTCCAGGGCGGCCTCTGGGAAAGCGCCATCGTCCGGATTCACCCGAGCGGCAAGGTGAACGTGTTCATCGGGGCCTCGCCGCACGGACAGGGCGAAGAGACGACGTTTGCCCAGATCGTCGCCGACCAAATCGGCGTCGCCGTCGCCGACGTGAAGGTCGTGCACGGCGACACGGACAACACGCCGATGGGCTGGGGCACGTACGGGAGCCGCACGACGGCCGTCGGCGGAGCGGCGCTCGCCGTCGCCACGCGGAAGATCAAGGAGAAGGCGAAGCTGCTGGCGAGCCATCTGCTGGAGGCGGCCGTCGAGGACATCGACTATGGCGACGGCAAGTTCTTCGTGAAGGGGTTTCCGGACCGCCACAAGACGATCCAGGAGATCGCCCTGCTCGCCAACGTGGCCTGGAATCTTCCGCAGGGCATGGACGCGGGGCTCGAGGCGTCCAGCTTCTACGATCCGCCGAATTTCACGTATCCGTTCGGGGCGCACGCGGCCGTCGTGGAAGTGGACGCCGAAACCGGGCACGTGCGGGTGTTGCGCTACGTGGCGGTCGACGACTGCGGCCCGCAGATCAACCCCGTCATCGTCGAAGGGCAGGTGCACGGCGGCGTCGTGCAGGGCATCGGACAGGCGCTCTGGGAGGAGGCGGTCTACGACGGGAACGGTCAGTTGCTGACCGGGTCGCTTGCCGACTACGCGATTCCGCGCGCCGACGTGCTTCCGGACATCGAGGTGCTCTCGACCGTGACCCCTTCGCCGCATCATCCGCTCGGGGTGAAGGGGATCGGCGAAGCGGGCACGATCGCCTCCACGTGCACGGTGTACAACGCCGTCATCGACGCGCTGCAGCCGTTCGGCGCCGACGCGATCCGGATGCCGCTGACGCCGGAGCGCGTCTGGCGCGCGATCAGGGAGCCGCATCCAGGCAAGGGAGTGTGAGCGATGTACCCCGTGAGCTTCGACTACTATCGCGCGCACTCGGTGGCCGATGCCCGGCAGCTGCTGGCGGACCATCCCGGCGCGAAGCTGCTCGCCGGCGGCCACAGTCTCGTGCCGCTGCTCAAGCTGCGCCTCGCCGCCCCGGATGCCGTGATCGATATCGGGCGCATCCCCGATCTCCGCGGCATCGCGCGCGAGGGGGACGACGTCCGCATCGGCGCGCTGACGACGCACGCGGAGCTGGCGGCCTCAGCGGTGCTGCGAACCGCGGCGCCGGCGCTCGCCGACGCGGCGGCCGGGATCGGGGATCCGGCGGTGAGGAACCGCGGGACGATCGGCGGCAACCTCGCCCACGCGGATCCCGCGTCGGACCTGCCGCCGGTGCTCGCCGCGCTCGACGCGCGCATGGTCGTCGCGGGACCCGACGGCGAGCGGACGATTCAGGCAGACCGGTTCTTCACCGGCCTCATGACCACCGCGCTCGCCGAGCACGACATTCTGCTGGCGGTGCGCGTGAGGGCGTCCGGCCGCGGTGAAGGATCCGCGTACGAGAAGTTCGCGCACCCCGCGTCGCGCTACGCCGTGCTCGGCGCCGCCGCGTGGCTGAGCGTGGCAAACGGGTCCTGCACCGCGGCGCGGGTGGCGCTCGGCGGCCTCCTGCCGCACGCGCGCCGCGCGGCCGCCGTGGAGCAGGCGCTCGTCGGGCGGCCGGCAACCGTCGACGGGATGGCCGAGGCCGCCACGCGCGCGGCCGCGGACCTCGGAGCGGACGTGACGGGCGACATCTTCGCCTCGGCCGAGTATCGCGCCGCCATGGCGCCGGTGTACGTCAGGCGGGCGCTCGTCTCGGCCCTGGCGCGCGCGTCCCTGCTGTGAGCCGTTTGTCCGGCAGCGATTCGCGGATGCCGGCGTCGGTTGACGATCTGCAGCGCGCGCTGGCGGAGCGGCAATATGTCGCCGGTCGCGGCCTGGCGGTCTCGATCTACCTCGCGCTGAGGCTGCAGCGGCCGCTGTTTCTCGAGGGTGAGCCCGGCGTCGGCAAGACGGAAGTCGCCAAGGCGCTCGCCTCGGCGCTGGAGACCGAGCTGATCCGCCTCCAGTGCTACGAGGGACTCGACATCAGCCATGCCGTGTACGAGTGGAACTACCCGCGGCAGATCCTCGAGATTCGCCTCCTCGAGAGCGCGCACGCGCTCGATCCGCGGGCGGCCGAGCGCGAGCTGTTCACCGATGCGTTTCTGATCAAGCGGCCGCTGCTGCAGGCGATCGAGCAGACGCGCGGGCGGCCGCCGGTGCTGCTCATCGACGAGATCGACCGCGCCGATGAGGAGTTCGAGGGCTACCTGCTCGAGCTGCTCTCGGACTTCCAGATCACCATTCCCGAGCTGGGGACCATCCGCGCGGCCCGGCCGCCCGTCGTGGTGATCACCTCCAACCGGACCCGGGAAGTACACGACGCGCTCAAGCGCCGCTGCGTGTACTGCTGGATCGACTATCCCGATGCCGCGACCGAGCTTCGCATCCTCGCCGTGAAGCTCCCGGACGTGCCCGCCCGCCTCGCCGCGCAGGTGACGGCATTCGTCCAGGAGCTTCGGAGGGCGGAGCTGTACAAGACCGCGGGCGTGTCGGAAACGCTCGATTGGGCGGCCGCGCTCGTCGCGCTCGATCGCGAGGAGCTCGACGCGGACGCGATCGACGAGACGCTCGGCATCCTGCTGAAGAACCAGGAAGACATTCAGATGGTTCGCGGCGAGCGCGTGCAGGCCATGCTCGGCCGCGCGCTCGCGCGTGGGGCGGGCGGGTGAGCGACGCCGGCGCGTTCGCCGCCAACGTTCTTCGGTTCGGGCGCATGCTCCGCGCCTCCGGACTCGACGTGCACCACGGGCGGCTGCTCGACGCGCTGCGCGCGGTCGAGTGGGTTGGCGTCGGCAGCCGGACGGACGTGGCCGCGGCGCTGCGCGGCCTGCTCGTGCACAGCCGCGATGACATCGCGCGCTTCGATCGGGCGTTCGAATTGTTCTTCGGCGCCCATCGGGCGCCGGCGCCAGGCCTTCCGCTCTTTGCGCTGGGGGAGCGGCCGCGCGTCGTCGCGAGGCCGGCACCCGGTGTGCCGGTGCAAGTCGATTTCGAGGACCTGCGAGAGGGCTCGGCGGCGGTCGGGCGCGTTGTCGGCGCGTGGAGCGCTGCGAGCGTGTCGCGCACGAAGGACTTCGGCGAGTTCTCCGAGTCCGAGCTCGAACGGGCGCGGGTGCTGCTCGAACGGCTTCCGTGGACGCTGGGCCCGCGCCGCACGCGCCGGTGGCGGCGCGCGTCGGGCGGCGCGCCGGACCTCCGCCCGCTGCTGCGGCGGAACCTGATGCGGGGCAGCGACGTGATCGACCTGCCCCGGCGCGAGCGGCGGGAAACCGCCCGCCCGATCGTGCTGCTCGGCGACGTCAGCGGATCGATGGAGCGGTACAGCCGCCTGCTGCTGTACTTCGTTTACGGCCTCTCGCGCGGCGCGGCGCGCGTCGAGAGCTTCCTGTTCGCCACGCGCCTGACGCGCGTCACCTCGCATGTCGCGAAGCGCCGGGGTGCGGCGGACTGGTCGCGGTTGTCGCGCGAGGTCCAGGACTGGGGAGGCGGCACGCGCATCGGCGAGGCGCTCCGGGCGTTCAACACCCGCTGGGCGCGGCGCGTCATGCGCAACGGCCCCGTCGTGCTCATCGTCTCCGACGGCTGGGACCGCGGCGATCCGGCGCTGCTCGCCCGCGAGCTCGCGCGCGTGCGGCGAAGCTGCCGGCGGCTGATCTGGCTCAACCCGCTGCTCGGGTCCGCGCGCTACGAGCCGCTGACGCGCGGGATGCGGGCCGCGCTGCGGCACGTCGACGATTTTCTTCCGGCGCACAACCTGGCGAGCTTCGAGCAGCTGGCCGATCGCCTGCGCGTCCTCTCACCCGGATCCCGGCCCGTCGGTTTGCGGCGGAAGGACGTCTGAGATGGAGCTCGACGCCACGTACGTGTTCCCTGGCTCGGTCGAGGCGGCCTGGAACCTGTTGATGGACACAGGCGCGATCGGTGCCTGCCTTCCGGGATGTCGCGGCCTGAAGCCGATCGGCGACGACCGGTACGAAGTGGAGCTTGCCGTCGCCATCGCGGCCATCACCGGACAGTTCAAAGGCACCGTCGCGCTCGAGGACAAGCGTCCCCCGGACTCGTACGTCCTGATCGTCGAGGGCAGCGGCCGGCCCGGGTTCGTGAAGGGCCGCGCGCGGGTGACCCTCGCCCCAGACGGCGACCGCACGCTGGTGCGCATTGCCGCGCAGGCCGATGTGGGCGGCACCATCGCGCGGGTCGGGCAGCGCCTGCTCGAAGGCGTCGCGCGGACGACGATGGATCGTTTCTACACCTGCCTCTTTGGGGTCAGATCCCGAATTCACACCTTTTTCTAGGGCTAACCCCTTCGAAGAGCTTGACGCCGGGAACCGCCTCAACTACCCTGCGCGGCAGCCGCTCGCCAAATCCGGAACAACGGTCGGCAGGCCCCAGCCATGCTGCGCCGCAGATTTCGACTGTCGCATCGCCCTCTGATGGTAGGCGCTGTCTTTGCGCTTGCCGCCGCGGCGCTCCTCGTTGTCTACCTCCAGCAACATTCCAGCGCTTACGAACGCCGCCAGACCGCCCTGATCATTCAGCAGGCGTGCGAGCGCACCGCGATGGCGCTCGGCGCGGAGGTCAGGCGGCTGTTCGACGGGGCGGTCATCGACGTCATCGGCGGCCTTGGCCACCCGGAGCTGGAGGAGCCAAAGCTGCCGGCGCTGGCCACCCTGTTCAACGCCGCCCACAACCGTTTTCCCTACGTTCATCGCTTCTTCATGTGGAATGCGGATACCGCGAAGCGGTTTCCCGACCAGGTCCTGATCTATGAACCCGACGTCGCCAGGGCGCCGCCACAAGACCGGATCTTCTGGATTGACGGCCGGCCGATCGGGGCGCTGCTGCAGGATTCCGTGCTCAGCCGCGAGATCTTCAACGTGGCGCAGGATCTGACGGTACACCACCACACCTTCAGCGTGACCAACCGTGTCATCGCCGGCACGGCATACCAGCTGGTCGTCCATTTCTCGTTTGCCGACGGCCGCCGCGAGAAATACCTCGCCTTGAACGGATTCATCGTCGACCTGGAGAACGTCCGGACGCGGCTCTTCGAACAGCTGGCGGCCAGTGAGTTCCGGCGGATCCTGAACGCCGAGCCCGGCGGCTCCCGATTCACGCTGACGGTCATGGACGATGCCGACCGCATCGTGTCTGGTCCCCGGGTGCCCGCCGGCGCCGTATCGGCGGCGGTTCGCGCGGACATGGTGTTCTTCCCCGAAGAGTCCCTGAATCCCTGGCTGGGCGCGCGCCCCGAGCCTTCGCGCTGGCGCCTGATCGTCAGCGCCGCGCCGGCACCGGCCGCGTGGGGGAACTACCGCCTGGCCACCGCGGTGGTGCTGCTGATGCTGATTGCGCTCGCGTGCGCCATGACAGTGGATCGCCAGGCGATTCGGCTTTCCAGGATGCAGGCGAGCTTCGTGGCGAACGTCTCGCATCAGCTCAAGACGCCGCTGACGACGCTCTCTGCCGCCTCCGAGACGCTCGGCTCCGAGCGCATGCGACTGCCGGAGAGAACCGCGGAATACGTCCGCATCGTCGCCGCGCAGACCAAGCAGGTCTCCGGACTGGTCGACCAGATCCTTCACTTCTCGCGGGCCGAGGCGATCGGGGCGAGCTACGAGTTCCAGCCCATCGACCTGGGGCAGTTCGTCGAGACCGCCGTCGCCGACTTCACCGCGCACCGGCTGCGCGCCGGCGCCCGCCTGACGTTCGAGGCCGAGCCCGCCGTCCCTGCCATCGAGGCGGACCCGTTCGCCCTCGAGCAGGTCCTCGTCAATCTCCTCGACAACGCGGTCAAGTACGCCGGCGAGAACAACGAGATCGCGGTGCGGGTCGGTGGCGCCCCGGGCTTCGCCGTTCTGACCGTCCGTGACCACGGTATGGGAATCGACGAAGCGGACCGTCCCCACATTTTCGAGAAGTTCTATCGCGGGCGCCAGAACGGGCACGGCCGTCGCGGCTTCGGTCTCGGACTGACGATCGTGGAAGCCATCGTTCGTGCACACGGCGGGCGCGTCCACGTGACGAGCGCGCTCGGACAGGGTTCCGAGTTCCAGGTCATGTTGCCGGCCGGCGGAGGACACGATGGCTGATAGCGCCCGCGTGCTGATCGTCGAAGACGAGGCCGATCTGCAGATGATCCTTCGTGACAACCTCGAGTGCGAAGGCTACGAGGTTCTCGCGACCGACTCGGGTGAGCGGGCGCTCGAGCTCGCCATCGATCACCCGCCGGACCTCATCGTGCTCGACATCCTGCTGCCGAAAATGAGTGGGTACGAAGTCTGCCGGCGTCTCAGGCTCGGCGGCCTTCAGGTGCCAATCGTGATGGTGTCGGCCAGGAACACCGACATCGATCGGGTCGCGGGGCTGGAACTGGGCGCCGATGATTATCTGGGCAAGCCATTTTGCGTGCGCGAGCTGGTCGCGCGGATGCGTGTCCAGTTACGGCGGCAGAAGGCCGGCGGCTCCGCCCGTTCCGAGGTGGTCTTCGGCGACCTGACCGTCTCGCTCTCACGGTGTGAGGTGCGGCGCGGCTCGTCTCGACTTGACCTGTCGACCCGCGAGTTCGAGCTGCTGCGCTACTTCATCCTGCACCAGGGAGAAGCGCTGACGAGGGAGCAGCTCCTCACCGCCGTCTGGGGGTACAGCAGCCGCTCGCTGACGCGCACCGTCGACAACTTCGTCGCGAAGCTCCGCAAGAAAATCGAGACGAACCCCGCCGAGCCGCGCCACGTGGTGACCGTGCACGGGCTCGGCTACCGGTTCGTCGGGTAGGGTCCCACGCGGGCGGCTGACGCCGGCGACGCGGCACCCTGCGAGTCTCGGCCGCCGGAGACAACTCGTTACAGACCGAGACAATCAGCGTACGGGCCGGCCGCTAGCATGAAACACCCGGAAGGAGGTCTCATGCGAGGCGCTCGAACGGCCAGCTGGATTGTCGCAGTGGTTCACGCGATCGCGTGGCTCGCGATCGTGCCTGGAGTGCTCTGGGCGCAACCCTCCACCGGCAGGATCTTCGGGACGGTGAGCGATTCGAGCGGGGGCGTCCTGCCGGGCGTGTCGATCGTGGCGACGAACGACCGCACGAAGATCGCACGGACGACCGCCAGCCTCGACAACGGGCACTTCGAGATTACCGAGCTGCCGGTGGGCCGTTACACGGTGACGTTCGAGCTGATGGGATTCAAGACCGTCGTGACGCCGGGTGTCGTCGTGTCGGTCAGCGAGGCGACGCGCGTCGCGACGTCAATGGAGGTGGGGAACATCGAGGAGAGGGTGGAGGTCGCCGGGGCAGCGGCATTTGTGGAGACCCGCGAGCCCACACTGGGCGCGGTGGTCGAAGAGCGGCGGATCGCCGAGATGCCGCTGAACGGACGGAACTTCCTGCAGCTCTCGTCGTTCGCGCCGGGCGTCACCGTGAACTACCGGCCGATTGCCCTGAAAGGCTCCCCCTCGAGCATGCCCGGTGGCCTGGCGAACATGCCGAGCGTCAACGGCACGCGCAACACGATGAACGCGGTGCTCATCGACGGCGCGTCGAACAACGACCCGGTGCTCAACACGGCGGCGATCGTCCCCGTTCCGGACGCGATCGAGGAATTCAAGATCCAGACGAACATGTACCCCGCCTCGTTCGGTCAGGGCGGCGGGTCCGTCATCAACATCGTCACCAAGTCCGGCGGCGTGGACTTCCACGGCTCGGCGTATTACTTCGGCCGCAACGACGCCCTCGACGCGGAGAACTTCTTCCTGGCACAGAAGCCGGACCTGAGACGGCACCAGGCCGGCGGTACCGCGGGCGGCCCCCTGCGCGCCGTGGGTCTCGGCTCGAGAACGTTCTTCTTCGGCACGTTCGAGAGCCTTCGGCTCGAGCGCGGCGGCATCCTGAACTCGATCGTTCCCACGCCCGCCCAGCGCCGGGGCGACTTCACGAGCTCGCCGAACCGGCTGCGCGATCCCGTCGGCGGCTGCATTGCCGGCAACGTGATCAACCCGGCCTGCATGGATCCCGTTGCGGTGAATCTGATCGACCGGCTGTGGCCGTCGCCGAATGCGGGCGCCAACCTGTATCAGGACGCTCCGAACCTGACAAACGATCGCGATCAATTCCTGATCAAGATCGACCAGAGCACCGAGAAGCACACTGTGTCCGGTCGGTATGTCATTGACGACGGGGTCGAACGGACGCCCGTCGCCGGGCTCTCCGGGGTGGGCGCCGCGTCGGGTTCGGGAGTGCCGGGATTTCCGGTCACGAATCCCAGCCGGTTCCAGAATTTCGTCGCCTCCGACACGTGGATTCTCTCGAACCGCGCGCTGAACCAGCTGCGTTTCGCGTACATCAGAACGACATTTGGAAACAATCTGCTGCAGGAGCGGGACGATCCGGCAGCGTTCGGCCTGCGGTATCCCGTCAACGAGTTTCCGTCGCTGCCCGGGTTCTCCGTGGCGGGATTTGCGCTGACCGGGCCCCCCGCGCAGAAGGACTTTTCCAAGAAGAACCAGATCTTCGTGATTGCCGACAGCTTCACCTACGAGCTGGGGTCGCACTCGCTGAATGTCGGCGGCGAGATCCGCCGCTCGATGGTGGACGTGGACGCCGGCAACTTCACCGCGGGGAACTTCAGCTTTTCTGGCATCGTGACCGGGAACAGCTTCGCCGACTTCCTGCTGGGCGCTCCCGAGTCGTTCCTGCAGGTGTCCGGCGACGCCCGGCGCAATTTCAGGAGCCTCTCCTACGCCGCGTTCTTCGAAGACAACTACAAGGTGCGGTCGAACGTCACGCTGACGCTGGGCGTGCGCTACGAGGTCTTCGGACCGTTTGGCGACCCGTCGATCCACGACATCGGCCACCCGCGGCTGGCCACCTTCATTGCCGGAAAGCGATCGACGTGGGCACCGGATCTGCCGGTCGGCATCGTGCTCGCCGGCTTCGATGAAGGCGTGCGGGAAACGATCGTGGCGACCGACTACAACAACTTCGCGCCGAGGCTGGGTGTCGCGTGGGATCCGCGCGGCGACGGGAAGTTCAGCATCCGTGCTGGATACGGCATCTTCTACGACGCGACCGTCCTGGATGGCGTGATCAACAGCACTGACGGAACCCCGTCGATCAGGCCGGCCGCATCGGCATTCCTCCCGGGAACGCGCGCGCTCTCCGATCCGTTCCGCGGCAGGTCGCCGTTCAATCCGCCCATCACGTTTCCAATCCCGACGACCACGGGGCTGAGCCCGACCATCGTCGATCCGGACCAGCGGACGGCGTACGTGCAGCAGTGGAACGCGACGGTGCAGAGCGAGCTGCCCGGCAACATGCTCCTGCAGGTGGGCTACGTGGGCACGCGGGCGCGAAATCTGACCGGGCCTGTCAATTTCGCCCAGGCATGTTTTGCCTCGGTCGAACGACCGTGCAACGGCGAGACGACCAACACCGCCGCGAACCTGACGAGGCGGCGTCCCTACCCCGGGCTCAACGGCCTGACCACGGTCGTCGGCGCGTTCTCGTCCGACTACCACGGGCTGCAAACGGGGCTGACGAGGCGAATGGCCGGAGGCCTGGCCTTCCAGCTCTCGTACACCTTGTCCCAGACGATGGACGACTCGTCCAAGGTGAACTCGTTCTTCAACATCGAGGGGCAGACGAACCCGCAGGACAACTACAACATTGCGGCGGAGCGGGCCCGGTCTGCATTCGATGCCCGCCACCGTCTGGTCGCGAACTTCAGCTACGAGCTCCCGTTCGCGAGGGGGAGCCAGGGATTCGTCAAACACCTCGCCGGCGACTGGCAGGTGAACGGAATCGTCAGCCTGCAGAGCGGCAGCCCGTTTACGGTCTTTGACAGCCGGGGCCGATCGCTGGCTGGAGGCGGCGCCGATCGCCCGGATCAGATCTGCGATCCCAATCTGCCGGCGAGCCAGCCGACGCCTGACCGATGGTTCGACACGGCGTGCTTTCAGGAAGTCCCGCTCGGTGTGCGATTCGGCACCGCCGGCCGTAACACCGTCCTGGCGGACTCGGTCGAGACGTTCGACCTTTCGCTCATGAAGTCACTCCGTCCAAGTTCCGGGACGCGGGTGGAGTTCCGCCTGGAGATTTTCAACGTCCTCAATCACAGGGTCTTTGCGGTGCCCGTCAACAACCTGGCCTCGCCGTTGTTCGGCCGCGTTCTCGCGACGGCTGTCGACGAGCGCCAGATGCAGTTCGCTCTGAAGTTCATCTTCTGATCGGGGTGCGGCATGAACGCGACGACGACGATCGACGGCGTGGCCAGGCGGACTTTCCTCCAGAGTGCGGCCTCGCTGGTCGCGGCGCTCGGCGCGCTCCCCGAGCCGCTCGCCGCGCAGGAGCCGAAATCCCTCGTCGTTGACTGCCACGTGCACCTGGTGCGCCGCGCGTTTCCCACGAGAGGGCTCGAAGCGCACTACGCCTGGCATGAGTACGGAGGGGACCTCGTCGTGGCGGAGATGAACCGGGCGGGCGTCGACAAGGGCCTGCTCAAGACGTACTCGCCGCAGGACCTGCAATACGTCACGCTCAAGAACCTTCCCGGCGGGAGCAACGCGCTCGACACCAGCGAAGAGTACATGGTCGGGTGGGCGAAGAAATACCCGGATCGGCTGTTATGGCTCGACGTCTTCAACCCCAAAGACGACGATCTCAGCCGCTGGCGGGAGAAGATCAAGGATCCCCTGCTGAAAGGTCTCGCGTTCTATCCCACGAACTTCTACCCCTCGGGATTTTCGCTGGCGCATGCGGCCTACATCGAGATTCTCGAGCGGGCCGTCGAGCAGGACAAGAAGCCGGTCCTGATCTCGTTCGAGCAGACGCCGCCCGACCAGCGGGCGACCCGATTGAAGCACTGGGTGGAACTCGTGAGGCGCTTCGGATCGAACGTGCATTGGGCCGTCATGCACGGAGGGTACTGGCGGCGCGGCCCCGGCCAGTTGGAGCGCCGGTCGCTGGTCGATGCCGTGCAGGCGCTCAACGCCGAGTTCAACAACATCTGGTTCGAGACGGCCGGGGAGCGGGAGGAGTACCCCTACGTGGAGTGGCAGGAAAAGGTCCACGCGCTGGCAGACGAGATTGGGTTCGACAAGATCATGTGGTCAACCGACTGGCCGTACGTCGATGCCAACCATAAGTACTTCCAGCTTGTCGAGGCGGTTCGCCGGCACGGCGAATGGCTGTCGGCCACGGAGAAGCGGTGGTTCCTCGGCGAGAATGCCACGCGCTTCATGAACCTCGCCGAGGCGAGGCGCGCGTCGTAGTCGCGTGCGCACGAGGACACTTCAATGACGACCAGGACGTCGCGGCGCAGATTCCTTCAGGCGTCGTCCGCTTTTGGCGGCGCGTTGTGCGCGTTGGCGGGCCGGGCGCGGGCTGGTCTTCCGGTCGACGCAGCCATCCAACCGAGCCTCGCGGGCGGCCCGGTGATTCCCGAGTCCGCGTACAGGCGCCGCGCGTCGGCGGTGCAGGCCGAACTTCAGAAGCGGGACATGGCCGCGCTGGTCGTGACCTCGCTCCAGGAGTACGACACACGCTACATCGCGCAGCATGCGCCCGGCGTCCTCGTCGTCCCCGCCTCCGGCGAGCCGACGCTGTTCGCGCCGGGCCGGCCCAGGACCTGGCTGTCCGACGTGCGATCCGCGGCGACGCTGCCAGCCATGCTCGATCAATGTGCCGCGCGCCTGAAGGACCTGCGGATCGAACGTGGCCGCGTTGCGCTCGGAGGAGAGCTCGAATGGGCCGTCACCGCCAGGCTGGCGGCCTCGCTGCCCCAGATGCGTTTCGAGCCCGGCAACGAGATCCAGGACCCGCTCCGTCTGGTCAAGGACGAGCACGAGATTGCCGTGCTCCGCCGCGTGCAGGAAATCTCCGACGCGCAGATTGAGGCGGGACAGCGCGCGATCGCGCCGGGCCGGCGCGACTGGGAAGTCCTGGCGGACATGGCGAGGGCGGGCGCGGCGCGTGGTGCTGAAATCAACGAATCCCGGCACCTGATCGGCTACGGGCCGGGCACCGACGATCTCTGGGTCCCGATGACCGGCCGCAGGATCCAGGCGGGCGAGGTCGTGAACTTCGAGGGCATCGTGTACTACGGCCACTACGTGGTCGAAACCCCGGTGACGTTCGCGGTTGGACGCGTGTCCGCGAAGCAGAAGGCTCTCGCCGACGTCACCTTCGACGCCTTCCAGGCGGGGATTGCCGAGATCAAGCCGGGCAGACCGCTCGGCAGGGTGGTCGATGCGTCGAACGCGATCCTGAAGGCGCACGGCTACGACAAGATGATCAGGCGGCACGGCCATTTCTCCGGGATCTCGAACAACGACCGCCCCGCCTTCGGCGATGCGATTGACGCCGGGTTGCTGCTCCAGCCCGGCATGTTCATGAGCTATCACACGACGATCATTTCGCCGACCAGGGAGGCGATCGCCGTGGTGGGCCGGGAGGTGCTTGTCACGAAGGACGGATACGAGTTCCTCTCGAAGATCAAGCCGACGCCGATGGTCCCGGCCGGTTCATGAGCGCTCGAGCACGCGCCCGCGGGCGGCTGATGCCCAGGCCGCCCGGAGGTGCGCAGGAGATCGAGCATGCGTGGAGCAAGAATCCCCCGTCGCACATTTCTGGAGAGGGGCCTGCTCGCCGGGACAGGAATGGTCGCGATCCCTGCACTCGGGTGCGGCCGGGCGACCGCCGACGGGGAGTCGCCAGTCACTCGACTGGACGACCCGCCGGAGGCGAAGGTCCTCAATTCCCGCGCGTACGGCCGGACACGGATCAGGCGCGTTCAGGATGCCCTGAAGAAGAACGGCGTCGACGTACTCGTGGTCAGCAACAGGGGCATGGATTACATCAGCTATGTGAGCAACTATCACCCGTCCTCGTTCCAGCCCGGCGTGGCGCTGATTCCCGCCGAAGGACAGCCGGTCCTCTACCTCCAGATGTACAGCCCCGCCCACGCGCGCGCCGCCAGGCAGACCATCTGGATCGACGAGGTCGTCGACGTTCCGAAGGACCCGGTCTCGGAGAGCAGCAGCTACAACCTGTACGTCGATCTCCTCAAGACGATCAGGGATCGCAAGCTGCAGTCGGGACGGATTGGCCTGGCCGGCGGCGAGGTGGACTGGATGCTCGTCTCGTTTCTCCAGGCGCAGCTGCCCGCGGCCAGCGTCGTCGAGGCCAGCGACGTGTTGTTCTCGCTGGTCCTCGTCAAGGACGCCGTGGAGCTCGGTCTGATGCGGTACGCCCAGCGCATCATCGATGAAGTGGCATACCCGCAGTACCAGAGGTCGTTGAAAGTGGGACGGCTCGACTCGGAGGTGTATGCGGACGTTCTCGACGCCATGCTCAGGGCCGGCTCCGACGCCGCGAACAGCCGGCTGATTCTCGGCGGAGGTCCCTACGACTCGGGCGCGTGGGCGGGCGGCGTCGAAAAGCGCCCGCTGGAGGCGGACGACATCGTGCTGACCCGGCCGATCCCGCGCGTCCAGCACTACCAGATGGAGAAGATGTTCACGTTCGCCCTCAGCCGCTCGATTCCCGAGTCGCAGAAGCGCGGCGCGCAGGTCGTCCATGAGGCGTTCCTGCTTACGCTGGAGGAGTTGAAGCCCGGGCTGGAGATGCGGCCGATCTACGAGAAGGTCACCAACTACATCAGGAGCAAGGGCTACGCGGAAGGATCGTGGGTTCCCATCGGGCACTGGATCGGTGTGGACAGTCATCAGGGGTGGCGGATCACGTCGCAGGGCACGAGGGATCTGATCCTTCAGCCGAACATGATCCTCAGCTGGCATCCCAATGTCGTGGTGCCTGGCGAAGCGAGGGCCTGTTCCTCGGCGTGCCTCCTCATCACTGACGCGGGAGTGGAGAACATGTCGAAGATCCCGATGCACCCGACCTATGTCATCGAGCCAGGCACGTGACGTGCCGGCGTGCGTACACAGGAGGATCACACATGCGCAGCACGAGTACGGCCCGTCGGCGGTTTCTCAAAGGGGGCGTTGTCGCAGGAGCGGCGGCTCTGGCAGGCTGGCCGCCGGAGGCGTGGGGACGATCCGGGGCAGCCGCCGGCCTCGCGGGTTCCGACGGGAAGTACCCGTTGCCGCCGGAACTGAACGTCCTCAATTCCAAGGCGTACGGTCGGCGGCGCATTCGGAAATTTCAAGATGCCGTCCGGAAGGCCGGGCTCGACGCGCTGATCATCAGCAATCGTGCGCTCCAGTACGTGGGCTACGTCACCAACTACCACCCATCGAGCATGCAGCCGGGCGTGGTGCTCGTGCCGGCCGAGGGCGCGCCGATCCTCTTCGTGCAGATGTACAGTTCGGCTCACGCTCGCGTGGCCAGGCGCACCATGTGGGTCGATGAGGTCGTCGATGTGAAGAAGGACCCCGTCTCCGAGAGCAGCGTCCTGAACTTCTATTCAGAGCTGACGCGCGCGCTGACGGACCGGAAGCTGACCAGAGGCCGTCTCGGTGTCGCGGGAGGGGAGTGGGACTGGTTCCTGCCCGCGTATTTCCGCGAGCGGCTGCCGGACGCGAAGACCGAGGATGCCAACCGTCTGCTCTGGTCGCGGGTGGCGACCCGCGACGAGGTGGAGCTCGCGATCCTGAAGTGGACCTCGCGCCTGAGCGACGAGGTGGC
>JACPDI010000026.1 GCA_016184105.1 Acidobacteriota bacterium | reverse complement strand
GACCACTGACCACTACAGGTGTCATGATCGATTCCCACTGCCATCTCGCCGACGCGGCCTTCGCCGGCGACCTTGCCGACGTCGTCGAGCGCGCCAGGGCCGCGGGCCTCGCGCACGCGCTCGTGATTCTTGCGGCGGGCGATGAGGCGGAGGGCACGCGGGCCGCTCGGCTCGCTGAGCTGTGGGACGGCGTGCGGTTCGCGATCGGCGTCCATCCGCACCAGGCGAAAGACTTCGCGGGGCGCGCCGGGGAGATCGAGGCGGTGCTCGAGGCCGCTCTCGCGGCCAACGCGCGGATTCGCGCCATCGGGGAGGTCGGCCTCGACTACCACTACGATTTCTCCCCGCGCGACGTCCAGCACGCGGTGTTTCGCGCGCAGGTGGCCTTCGCGCGCGATCGCGGGTTGCCACTGGTCATCCACACGCGCGAGGCGACCGCCGACACCTTCGCGGTCCTCCGGGAAACGGGGCAGGGGCGCGTGCGCGGGGTGTTCCACTGCTTCACGGGCGACGCCGCCATGGCGCGGGAGGCGCTCGCGATCGGGTTTCACATCTCCTTCGCCGGCATCATTACGTTTCCGAAAGCGCCCGAACTGCGTCATATCGCGGCCTGGGTGCCGGAAGGCCAGTTTCTCATTGAAACAGACGCACCCTATCTGGCGCCCGTCCCGCATCGCGGCAAGCGCAACGAGCCCGCGTGGGTGACCCGCGTGGCCGAGGTGATCGCCGAACAGCGCGGCGTGACGCGCGAGACGATTGCCGCCCAGGCGCTGGCGAATTTTTCCGCGCTCTTCGCGCCTTGATCGCCGCCCCTGAAGGGCGGCGCCTGCACGCGAGCCTGTGGACGCCGGTCTTCAGACCGGCGTAAGCGCTTGTTTCATTGACACTTCCGCGCATTGTTCAGTATCGTTTGAAAGCAGCCTTTGTGCAGAATTCACCTTCATCGCTTGACCTCGGGCAGATCTTCGAGCCGATTCGGGAAGACCTCGAAGCGGTCGAGCGTGAGTTCATCCGTCATATCGAGTCCCGCGTCGAGCTGATACCGCAGATCGGCCGCTACATCCAGGCGAGCGGCGGAAAGCGGGTGCGCCCGGCCGTTCTGCTCATGGCCGCGCGGCTTGCCGGCTACAAGGGGGGCAAGGCGGTGATGTACGCCTCGGTCGTGGAGGCGATCCACTCTGCCACCCTGATCCATGACGACATCGTGGACGAAGCGGAACTCCGCCGCGGTCGCGTGTCGGTGCACTCCCGCTGGGGGAGCGATGTCACCGTGCTGGTGGGCGACTACCTGTACATCAACGCGATGGCGCTCGCGCTCACCGTCGATTCGCTGGAGCTGGTGCGGCTGCTGTGCGACGTGACGCTGCGGATGATCGAGGGGGAGCTGTACCAGCTCACGAAAACCGGCGACGTGGACATCAGCGAGGACGAGCACTTCGACATCATCCGCCGCAAGACCGCGTACCTGTTCGGAGGCTGCGCGCAGATTGGCGGCGTGCTCGGCGGGGTCACCCAGGAACAGGAGCACGCGCTGCGCGAGTACGGCTTCAGCCTCGGCGTGGCCTTCCAGCTCGTGGACGATCTGCTGGACTTCACGGCCGAACAGGACGTGCTCGGCAAGCCGATTGGCGGGGATCTGCGCGAGGGCAAGGTCACCCTGCCCATCATCTACCTGCTCCAGCGCGCGCCGGAGGCGGATGCCCTGGTTCGCCGCGCCGTGCACGAGCGGGCCGTGGCGCCGGAGGACTGGCGCGAGATCCGCCGCCTGCTCGTCGAGCATCGTGCGGTGGATGCGGCGTACGAGAAAGCCACCGAGTTTGCCGCCATCGCCAAGCAGCAGCTCTCGGTCTTCCCGCCGTCGCCCGAACGCGAGGCCCTGCTGGCGCTGCCCGATTTCGTGCTGTCACGGGACCGGTGAACCCCGCCGAACGGATCGCCGCGCTTCGGGCCGAGATCCGCAGGCACGAAGACCTGTATTACCTCCAGCAGGCCCCCGAGATCGCCGACGCCGAGTTCGACGCGCTGATGCGCGAGCTCGATCGGCTCGAGCGCGAACATCCGGACCTTGTCACCGTTGACTCGCCGACGCAGCGCGTGGGCGGCCGCCCGGTCGAGGGCTTCGAGACCGTGGCGCACGCCGCGCCGATGCTGTCGCTCGACAACGCCTACAGCGAAGAGGAACTGCGCGCGTTCGACGACCGCGTGCGTCGCGGCCTGGCCGCGGCCGGACCGGTCGAGTACGTGGCCGAGCTGAAGATTGACGGCCTGGGCATCGCGCTGACCTACGAGAACGGCGCGCTCGTGCGCGGGGCGACCCGCGGCGACGGGACGTTCGGCGAGGACGTCACGTCCAACGTGCGCGTCATCCGCGCGATCCCGCTGTCCATCACGGCCGGCCTGCCGGGGCGGCTGGAAATCCGCGGCGAAGTGTACCTGCCGCGCAGGGCGTTCGAGCGCATCAACAGGGAACGCGAGGCGAACGAGGAGCCGCTCTTTGCGAACCCGCGCAACGCCGCGGCCGGCGCGATGCGGAACCTCGATCCCCGTCAGGTCGCCCGGCGCGGGCTCTCGGCGTTCGTGTACGAGATGGTGCCCTCCGGGCCGGCCGCCGCCGCGCCGTCGCGGCACGCCGACATGCTCCACCAGCTGCAGGCCTGGCGGTTGCCGGTCGAGCCGCACTGGCGCGTGTGCAGCGGGATCGACGAACTGCTCGCCTTCACGCACGACTGGGATGAGGCGCGACAGGCGCTCGACTTCGATACCGATGGCGTCGTCGTGAAGGTGAACGACCGCGCGGCGCGCGACCGCCTGGGCGCCACCTCGAAGTTCCCGCGGTGGGCCGTCGCCTTCAAGTTCCCCGCGCAGCAGGCGACCACGCTGCTGAAGACGATCGCGGTGAACGTCGGGCGCACTGGCGCAGTCACGCCGTTCGCGGTGCTCGAACCGGTGAAACTGGGGGGCTCGACCATCTCGCTCGCCACCTTGCACAACGAGCAGGAAGTGGCCCGGCGCGACATCCGGGAGCGCGATACGGTGATCGTGGAGAAAGGGGGAGACGTCATCCCCAAGATCGTCGCGCCGATTCTCTCGAAGCGGCCCGACGATTCGACTCCCTGGCGGATGCCCCGGACCTGTCCGGCGTGCCAGTCCGACCTGCGGCGCGAGGCGGAAGAAGTGGTGTGGCGCTGCATGAACGCATCCTGCCCGGCGAAGCTGCAGCGGGGGTTGATGCACTTTGCGTCGCGCCGGGCCATGAACATCGAGGGGCTCGGCGAGTCGCTCGCCCGGCAGCTCGTCGAGTCCGGCCTCGTCCGGAGCTACGCGGATCTTTACCACCTGAAGGATGACCCGCAGCGTCTCATCGACCTGGAGCGCATGGGCCGGAAGTCGGCGGCCACGCTCCTCGACCAAATCGATCGGAGCCGCGGCAGCGAGCTGTGGCGGCTGGTCTACGGGATCGGCATCCGACACGTCGGCGAGCGTGGCGCGCAGGCGCTCGCCGCATCGTTCGCGTCGATGGAGGACATCGAGCGGGCACCCGTCGAGGCGCTCGAGACCATTCGGGACATCGGTCCGGTGGTGGCCAGGTCCATCCGGGCGTTCTTCGACGAGCCCCGGAACGTCGAGGTGGTCCGCGCGTTGAACGAGGCGGGTGTCAACATGACCGGCACGCCGTCGTCGCCGGTCACGCACGGCCCCCTCACCGGCAAGACCCTGGTGCTGACGGGCACGCTCGCGGCAATGACGCGCGAAGAGGCCGAAGCCGCCATCGCGGCGCGCGGCGGCAAGGTGAGTGGCTCGGTGAGCAGGAAGACGAGCTACCTCGTGGCCGGCGCCGACGCGGGCAGCAAGCTCGAGAAGGCGCGGGCGCTTGGGGTGCCCGTGCTGACCGAGGATGAGTTCAAGGCCCTTATAATGAAAGCGTGACGTCCGGACCGGGCGCCCGCAGGTGAAGAGAGCGTGAAGAAATTCACGATTGTGACGTTGGGGCTCGTCGGCAGCGTGACGTTCCTGCTGGGATTGATCGCCGCCGGCACCGTTGCGCCGGCGCGTGTGGTGTCCGACTTCCGCCCCGCCGTCGTCACGCCGCCCGCGCCGGCCGCGATCGAGCCCGCGGCCGCCATCCCCTCGCCGCCCTCACCCATCGTCAGCTTCGCGGACGTAGCGGACCGCACGAACGCCGCGGTCGTCAACATCGATGCATCCGCCGTCGGCGGCCCTTCGACCCGCCCGGGACGCCGCGAGTCGGACGACTGGCTGGATCGGCAGGACGAATCCGAGTCGCGCCAGGGGGCGGGCAGCGGCTTCATCATCGACCGCGACGGCTACATCCTGACGAACCATCATCTCGTGGACGGCGCGGAGCGCATCGTGGTCACGCTGGCCGACGGCCGCGCGTTCCGTGCGGACCTGATCGGCGCCGATCCCGCGATTGACGTGGCGCTGATCCGCATCCCTCCCTCGCCGAGCCTCCCGGCGGCGACTCTCGGTGACTCCAGCTCGCTGCGGGTCGGCGAGTGGGTGTGCGCCATCGGCAATCCGCTCGGCTACGTGCACTCGGTCACGGTCGGCGTGGTCTCGTTCATCGGCCGCAAGCTCTTCGATCGCAGCCTGGACGACTACATCCAGACGGACGCTGCGATCAACTTCGGCAACAGCGGCGGCCCGCTGATCAACTCGCGGGGGGAGGTGGTCGGCATCAACGCCGCCATCAGCTCGCGCGCCAACAACATCGGCTTTGCGGTCCCCATCAACCAGGCGCGCGCCATCCTCCCGCAGCTGAAGACGCGCGGCCGGGTCTCGCGCGGGTACATCGGCGTCATGCTGACCGACGTCACCAGCGAGCTGCAGCGCTCGCTGGGCCTCACGGTCAATCGAGGCGCGATGGTGCAGGACCTCAAGCCGAACTCGCCCGGCGAGCGGGCGGGCATCAAGCCCTACGACGTGATCACGGCCGTGGACAGCCGCGACATCTGGAGCAACGACCAGTTGATTCGCGAGATCTCCGCGCGTGCGCCCGGCACCGCGACGCGCCTGCACGTCGTGCGCGACGGACGGGGACGCGACGTACTCGTGAAGCTCGCCGAGCGTCCGCCGAACGAAGCCGACGACGAGGACACCGAACCGGCGGACAGGCGGGTCGGGTCGGCCCCGCCCATCACCCCCGAGCGCCGGATCGGCTTCTTCGTCCGGGAGCTGGACCTGCCGTTCCTGCGCCGCCTCGACATGCCGGGCGGGCTGCGCGGCGTCGTCGTCACGAGGATCGATCCGGCGGGCCCCGCGTTCGGCTCCGAGCTGCGGCGCGGGCAGATCATCATCGAAATCAACCGCCAGCCGATCGCCTCGGTCCAGGATTTCAACCGCGTCGTGTCGTCGTCGCGCGCGGGGGACGTCCTGGCGCTGTACCTGTACGACCCGGCGGTCCGCCAGAAGTCGCTCGTGACGATCGCGCTCGACACTCCATGAAGACACGCGTCCTGGTCATCGACGACGAGGCTGGCATCCGCGACCACATGCGGATGATCCTCGAATACGAGGGATACGAGTGCGTGGTCGCCGCGCTCGCGGAAGAGGGGATCGCCGCCTTCGAGAAGGAGGCCCCTGACGTCGTCTTCCTGGACGTGAAGATGCCGGGGATGGACGGCATCGAGGCGCTGCGGCGCCTCCGCGAGATCAACGACCAGGTGCCCATCGTGATGATCTCCGGCCACGCCTCGATTCAGACCGCGGTTGACGCGACGAAGCTTGGCGCGTTCGATTTCATCGAGAAGCCGTTCGGCACCGAGCGGGTGCTCGTCACGATCAGGAACGCCGCGGCGCAGTTCTCCCTGAAGCAGGAAAACCAGGAGCTGGTCCGCGGCGTCGAATCGCGGTACCAGATGGTCGGCGCGGCGCCGTCCTTGCGCAAGGTGCAGGACGCAATCAAGCGGGCGGCGCCGACTGGCGCCACCGTCCTCATCCTCGGCGAGAGCGGCGTGGGCAAGGAGCTGGTGGCGCGCGCCATCCACCGGAACAGCCTGCGCGCGAAAGAGCGGTTCGTCCAGGTGAACTGCGCCGCGATTCCCGAGGAACTGATCGAGTCCGAGCTGTTCGGCCACGAGAAGGGATCGTTCACCGGCGCCGCCGACAAGCAGATTGGCAAGTTCGAGCAGGCGGACAAGGGCACGATCTTCCTCGACGAGGTCGGGGACATGAGCGCCAAGACGCAGGCCAAAGTGCTTCGCGTGCTCCAGGAGGGAGAGGTCGAACGGCTGGGGTCCGCGAAGACGATCAAAGTGGACGTGCGCGTCATTGCCGCCACCAACAAGGACCTGGAGGAGGAGATTGCGAAGGGGACCTTTCGCGAAGATCTGTATTTCCGCCTCAGCGTCATCCCGATCCAGGTGCCGCCGCTGCGGGAGCGCGCCGACGACATCCCCGCCCTCGTGTCGCACTTTGCAGAGCAGTTGAGCCGGGACAACAACCGCCGCGCGCCGAAGTTCACGCCGCAGGCCGTGGAGTTCCTGAAACAGCAGCGCTGGAAGGGGAACATCCGGGAGCTCAGGAACGCGATCGAGCGCGTGGTGATCATGGCCGACGATCGTGTCGACGTGGAGGACCTGCGCGATTTGGTCCGGCTTGAACCTCGGGGGGCCGCAGGCGATAATAATGAGGTTCGAGGTGACGCGCGTTCGGGCACCCTTCGCGAGTTCAAGGAGAGCACCGAACGTGCGTTTCTTGTTGAGAAGCTCCGCGAGCACGCGTGGAATATCTCGAAGACCGCGGAGGTCATCGGGACTCCCCGAAGCAACCTGTACAAGAAGCTCGAGCAGTACAACATCCGCCAGGAAACGGATGGTTGAGCTCTTTCACAATTTCCGCCGCAGCAGGCCAGACGATCGCCGCGCTGAAGCGCCCGCAAGGGCGCGACGGCGGGGAGGAAAGTCCGAACTCCGCAGGGCAGTGCGCCGGCTAACTCCCGGTCAGGGCAACCTGAAGGATTAGTGGCACAGAAAAAATACCGCCCCGGCAAGTGGGGCAGCTGCAGGTAAGTGGGACAGTCACACTTTTCGCTGAGACGCCGGAGAAAAGTGTGACTGTCCCACTTACCTGTGTGACTGTCCCACTTGTCGAGGTAAGGGTGAAAAGGTGCGGTAAGAGCGCACCGCGTCTCCGGTAACGGGGACGGCAGGCAAAACCCCGCACGGAGCAAGACCAAATAGGGAGGCGCTACAGGACGGCCCGTCCGAAGCCTCCGGGTAGGTCGCACGAGCGCGCCAGCGATGGCGCGCCTAGAGGAATGATCGTCGCGCCGAAGCCCGCCGAAGCGCCTCCGAAAGGAGGCGCAGGGGCGGGTGGAGGCGGACAAAATTCGGCTTACGGCCTGCTGCGGCGGAAACCGTCTATGCGTCCTCTCGATCCCACGATTCTCGCCCACGTTCCGCTGTTCACCGGCGTCGCACCGACAGTACACGCCGACGTGCTGTCGCACGCCCGGTTGCGCGTTGTTCCCGCCGCCGGCCATTACTTTCACGAGAGCGACCCGGCCACCCATTTCTACGTGCTCACCGAGGGTCGGCTGAAGATCACGCAGCTCACGCCGGAAGGCCACCAGGTCATTCACATGATCCTCTCGGCCGGCGAGCCGTTCGGAGGCGTCGCGGCGCTGGGTGAGGGAACCTACCCCATCACGGCCGAGGCGGTGGAGGACTGCGTCGCGCTCTCCTGGGATGCGAAGGCGATGGAGGGGCTGATGAAGAAGTATCCCGACATTGCCATCAACACGGCGCGGTTCCTCGCCCGCCGTTTTCACGAGCTGCAGGTGCAGCATCGGCAACTGATGACCGAGCGCGTCGAGCGCCGGGTCGCCCGCGCGCTGCTCAAGCTCGCCGAAAGCAGCGGCCGCAAGGTGGAGTTGGGGGTCGAGATCGACTTCCCGCTGTCCCGCCAGGACCTGGCCGAAATGACCGGCACGACGCTCTTCACCGTCAGCCGGCTGCTGGCGTCCTGGGACGAGCAGCAGATCATCACCGCCGGCCGCCAGCGCGTGACCATCCGCAATTCCGACCGCCTGCTTGCGATCGCCGAAGCGTAGTTGGCTTCTGGGTGCTGGGTTCAAGGCGCTGGGTCCTGCGAGCACTGCGCACCCAGAACTTTCCTGTGGTTGCGCTACCGCAAAGACGCCCCCGCATCCTCCCGCTACGCTGGACCTGTCAGGAGGAGATCACACATGTCCATCACCCCAGAAACGCTCGTCGGCGAACTGGCTGCCGCCCAGCCGGCGTCCATCCGCGTGTTCCAGCGCTACGGCATCGATTTCTGCTGCGGCGGCCGGAAGCCCCTCGCGGAGGTCTGCGCCGAGCACCGCGTCGATTTCACCGAGCTTGCCGCGGCCATTGCGGGCGCCGAGCTGCCGCGCGACGACCGCGACTGGTCCGACGCGCCGCTGGGCGAGCTGGCCGACCATATCGTCGCCCGTTACCACGATACGCTGCGCCAGGAAATGCCGCGCCTCGATGCGATGGCCGCCAAGGTGAACGACGTCCACGGCGCCAAGCTGCCGGGGGTGTTCCCGGCGCTCGTCACGACGCTGCGGGGGCTCATCGAGGAGCTGCAGAGCCACATGGGCAAGGAGGAGGCGATCCTCTTCCCGACCGTGAAGGAGCTCGAGGCGGCGAAGATCGAAGGGCGCGGCCCGCGCACGCGGTTCCCGCTCGGCGCGCTGCACATGCCGATCTCGGTGATGGAGCAGGAGCACGAGCAGGCCGGACAGGCGCTCGAGACGCTGCGCGCGCTCACCGGCGGGTACGAAGTCCCGGAGTGGGCGTGCAACACGTTCCGCGGCCTCTACAGCGGCCTCGCGGAATTCGAGCGTGACCTGCACGTGCACATCCATCTCGAGAACAACATCCTCTTCCCCCGGGCGATGCGCCTCGAACGGGAGTTCTGATCGTGCAGAAGACTCTCGTGCTCGGCGCGATTGCCGCGGTGGTCGGCTTGAGCGGATTCGCCGTCGGAAGTGCACGCCAGTTCGATGCGAAGGGCGCCGGTCAGCCGGCGCCCACCTTCGAAGTGGACGGGAAGATCTTCGGCACGCCGGAGGCGAAGGTCTTCACCGAGCAGTACGACGGACCGGCGGTCTCCGGCGACTACGTGACGATGGCCCCGTACGTGGCGCCGCTGCCTCCCGGCAATCGAAGGCACCAGGTGCGGATGGACGTCGTCGTCCAGACGGTGGAGGTGGCGCCCGGCGTCAGATACCAGGCATGGACGTTCGGCGGCACCGTTCCCGGCCCCGTCCTCCACGTGCGCGAGGGGGACCGTGTCGTCTTCACGATGAAGAACCGGTCCGCCGAAGCGGTCAAGGTGAGCCGGCCCGCGAAGGACGCGACCGCGCCCTTCTACGAGCAGCTCGCCGAGTCCGGCCGCACCGGTGAGCCCGGCGTGATGCCCATGCCGCATTCGATGGATTTTCACGCCGGCACCGTGTCGCCCGGCGACAAGTGGCGCGTGATCCAGGCGGGCGAGACGATCCAGATGGAATGGGTGGCGAACTACCCGGGCGTCTTCACGTATCACTGCGGCGCGCCTCCCGTGCTGCAGCACGCGGCCATGGGCCAGTACGGCGTGGTCATCGTGTCGCCGAAGGACGGCTACCCGTCGGACGCGGACGTGGACGCGGAGTACGTCATCGTCCAGTCCGAGCTGTATCTGAAGGAAGGGCCCGGCGGTCTGCACGTGCTCGACTACCAGGCGGCGATGAACAAGCAGCCCTCGCTCGTGGTGTTCAACGGGCACCGCGACTCGATGATGACCAGGCCGCTGAAGGCTGATGTCGGCGACCGCGTGCGGTACTATGTGCACAACGTCGGGCCGAGCGATACCTCCAGCATGCACGTCATCGGGGCGATCTTCGATCGCGTGTTCTACGAGGGGGGCGTGAAGAACGAGTCGCGCGGCATGCAGACGGTGCTGCTCGGCGCCAGCAACGGCGCCGTGCTGGAGTACATCGTGCCCGAGCCGGGGAATTACATCCTGGTCGACCACGAGTTCGCCGACGCGATGAAGGGCGCCATGGGCAAGCTCGTCGCGGGCACGATGTCGCCGGCGGTCACCGCCGCGAGCGTTCACGGCGGACATTAATCACGCAGGGGGAATGTTGATGCGTATTCGTATGGCACTCGCGGGGCTCGCGCTGCTGGCGCTCCCCACCCTGGCTGCGGCACAGCAGCCGCGCACCATTGAGATCAAGGGCACCGACGACATGAAGTTCAGCGTCACCAGCATCACGGCGAAACCGGGCGAGCGGATTCGCATCGTGCTGGTCGTCGCCGGCAACATGCCGAAGATGGTGATGGCCCACAACTGGATCCTGCTGAAGAAGAACGTCGATCAGCCGGCGTTCATCAACGCCAGTGCGCTCGCCCGCGACACGGGCTTCATCGCGCCGGCCCAGAAGGCGAACGTCCTCGCCGCGACGGCGCTGGCGGGCGCCGGGGAGAAAGTGGAAGTGACGTTGACCGCGCCGAAAGTGGCGGGGGCTTATCCGTACGTCTGCTCGTTCCCGGGGCACTGGGCCGCGGGCATGAAAGGCATTCTTACCGTTCAATAGCGTGTCGTCGCCGGTCTTCAGACCGGCGGCGATCGGTCCCGGTTTCAGGTAACATCTCTGGCGCGGTCCTCCGGGGCCGCGCTTTTTCTTTCCAGGAGGTTCGATGCGGCGGAGGACCCTCATCGCGACGATGGCGGCGCTGGCCACGACCGCGGCGCTCGCCCAGCAGCCACCGGCGGCCGGCCAGGCTCGGCCGCGTCCCGGGCAGGGACAGACACCGGAGTGGCCGCCGCCGAGCATCCGCGAGTACAAGCCGAAATCGACGCTCGTCGTCCCCGGGCATCCGCGCCCCCGCGCGAAGTTTCCGGTCATCGACATCCACAGCCACCAGCGCACGCCCATCGCGCCGGCAGACTTCGACCGCGTCGTCGCGGCGATGGACCAGCAGAACCTGCGCGTCCTCGTCAATCTGAGCGGCGGCTCGGGCGAGCGGTTGCGGCAGGGTCTCGACGCGATCCGCACCAGCCCGCACGCCGATCGCATGGTGCTCTTTGCGAACGTCGATTTCAGCGGGGGTGTCGGTCCGGGTTTCGGGCAGAAGGCCGCCAGGCAACTCGAAGCCGACATCAGGGCGGGTGCGCTCGGACTCAAGATCTACAAGGACCTGGGCATGTTCGTGAAGCGCGCCGACGGCAGCCGCGATCCGCTCGACGACCCCGAGCTGGATCCCATCTGGGAGACCTGTGCGCGGCTGAACGTGCCCGTCCTGATCCACACCGCGGAGCCGCAGGCGTTCTTCGACCCGATCGATTTCACGAACGAGCGGTGGCTCGAGCTGGCCCTGTTCCCCTCGAGACGGCATCAGGAAGGCGTCCGCTCCGAGGAGCTGATGGCGGAGCGCGATCGCATGTTCGCGCGCCACCCGAAGACCACGTTCATCACGGCGCACATGGCGTATCACGCCAACGATCTCGCTCGGCTCGGCGCGCTGCTGGACCGGCTGCCGAACGTGCACACCGAGGTCGCGGCGATCCTGGCCGAGCTCGGCCGGCAGCCGCGAACCGCGCGCGCGTTCTTCGTGAAATACCAGGATCGGATCCTGTTCGGAAAGGACAGCTTCCAGCCGGACGAGTACCCCTACTACTGGCGGACGTTCGAGACGGCGGACGAGTACTTCGACTATTACCGGGATTACCACGCGTTCTGGAAGCTCTACGGGATGGACCTGCCGGACGCCGTGTTGAAGAAGCTGTATTACGGCAACGCGCTCAGGATCGTGAGAGGATTGCCCGCGAGCGGGTTCCCCGCGTCGTAGAGAGCACGGTTATTGCTTGGTTGATTTCCGATGGCACATTTCCTCGTGACCGGCGGCGCCGGCTTCATTGGATCGCACCTCGCCGAGGCGCTCGTGCGCCGGGGCGACCGCGTGCGCGTGGTGGACAACCTCGCCACCGGCAAGCGCTCGAACCTCGCGCACCTTGGCGGCGATGTCGAGTTCATCGAGGGGGACCTTGCGGACCTCGAGGTGGCCCGCCGCGCGGTGGAGGGGTGCGAGTTCGTGCTGCACCAGGCCGCGATTCCCTCCGTGCCGCGGTCGATCGCCGATCCGATCGCGTCCAACCGGGCGAACATCGACGCCACGCTGAACCTCCTCGTCGCCGCGCGCGACGCGCGCGTGCGCCGTGTCGTCTATGCCGGTTCGTCTTCGGCGTACGGCGACACGCCCACCCTGCCCAAGCGCGAGGACATGCCCACCGGTCCGCTGTCGCCCTACGCGCTGCAGAAACTGGTGGGTGAGCTGTACATGCAGCAGTTCACGCGCCTGTATGGCCTGGAGACCGTGACGATCCGGTATTTCAACGTGTTCGGCCCGCGGCAGGACCCCTCATCGCCGTACTCCGGCGTCATTTCGCTCTTCGTGAGCGCCCTGGTCGACGGGCGGGCGCCGACCATCTATGGCGACGGCGAGCACACGCGCGATTTCACCTACGTGGCCAACGTGGTGGACGGCGTGCTTCGCGCCTGCACGGCGCCGGCCGCGCGCGGGGAAGTGCTCAACGTGGCGACCGGAGGCCGGGTGTCGCTCAATCAGCTGTTCCGGGCGATCCGGGATCTGACGGGGGCCGAGGTGGAACCCGTCTATGCCGAGCCGCGCCCGGGCGACGTGAAGGACTCGCAGGCCGACATCAGCAAGGCGCAGGACATCCTCGGCTACCGGCCCATCGTGCCGTTCGAGGAAGGGCTGCGGCGCACGCTGGAGTGGTACCGGGCGTCGCGCGCCACCGCGACCGCCTGAGCCCCCGGGCGTCAACGGGTTCGGCCGATCTCCGCAATTCCGGCGGCACGCGTGGACGCCGGCATCGGCCGCGCTTGGTACTCGCGGCGTTTGTGGCTAGAATCCGGTCGCGCCTCGCGCCGCGACCCCGGCAGCGGCATGGGCACGGCAGTTGAAGCCTTGGGTCGTACGGGTCGGGATCTGCCGGTAACCCGGCAGTCGGCCCTTTCAACCAGGAGAGCCACCTACATGACACGTGCAATACGATTCCTCCTGCTCGGTGCCGCCGTCGCGTTCGCCGGCGCGTTCACCGTCAGCGTCGCGGCCCAGGAGCCGAAAGCGCCCGGGGTCGTGATTCTGAAGGGCAACCCGCAGGGCGGCGTCAAGTTCGACCACAAGGCCCACCAGGCGTTGGTCGGAGACAAGTGCGACACCTGCCATCATGCGTCGAAGACCGAGAAGCCGCTGAAGGCGAAGCAGCAGAAGTGCCAGGACTGCCATACCGGGAAGACGGCCACGGCGCCGATGAAGACCGCCGCCCGCGCCGCGTTCCACGATCCGATGGCCAAGAAGGGCACCTGCGTGGACTGCCACGTGAAGCAGGCCGCGGCCGGGAAGAAAGTGCCGGCCAAGTGCGCTGACTGCCACAAGAAAGAGAACGTCTAGCCGTCGCGCGTTCCGGGGACCGGTTGTTCCGGTCCTCGGACGCCGCATCAGAGCCTGCGGTTCGTCATGGCGGTCTTGACGCCATACCCGTTTCCCGCCCTCGTCCGCCGCGCGTTTCGCGAACTGCAGCACCGCCACGCGATCTTCGACCTGCCGGCGCGCAGCTTCGTCCTCGGTGACCCGTCACGAGATTTCAGCGTTCGGTTTCACGGCCGTCGCGCGGCGTCGCCCTTCGGGCCCGCCGCGGGCCCGCAGTCGCAGCTCGCGCAGAACATCGTGCTGTCCTGGCTGGCCGGCGGGCGGATCATCGAGCTGAAGACCGTCCAGGCGAACGACCGGCTGACCATTGCGCGCCCCTGCATCGACATGCAGACGGTGGGCTTCAACATCGAGTGGTCCCAGGAACTCCAGCTGCAGCAGTCACTCGAAGAGTACGTGAAGGCCGCGATGCTCGTGCGGATGCTGGCGGCGAGCGGCCAGCTGGCGCTCGCGCCCGGCTTCGGCGAAACGATCTACGACGTGTCGGTCGGCTACGACTTCAACGGGATCACGAGCGCGCGCGTGCAGGCGTTCATCCGCGGGATGCGCGACGCCTCGGCGACCGTGGAGCGGCTCCGATCGCAGATTCCGGATGAGTACCGGCAGCATCGCGACCTCGACTTTCCTGCTTGCATCTCCCGCACCGTGACGCTCAGCACGTTTCACGGGTGCCCGGCCGACGAGATCGAGCGGATCATCGATCACCTGCTGCGCGAGCACCGGCTGCACTGCATCGTGAAACTGAACCCGATGCTGCTCGGCAGGGACGAGACGCGCTGGATCGTGAACGAGGCGCTCGGCTACACCGAGCTGCGGATTCCCGACCGGGCGTTCGCGCGCGAGCTGACGTGGGACCAGATGACGGGGATGGTCGAGCGCCTGGGGGCCACGGCCGCCTCGCTTGGCCTCGGCTTCGGCGTCAAGTTCACGAACACGCTGGTTGTCGAGAACCACCGCGATTTCTTTCCGTCGAGCGAGACCGACATGTACCTGTCGGGGCCGCCGCTCCACGTGCTGGCCATGCGGCTGGTCGCACGGTTCCGGGAGCGCTTTGGCGACCGGTATCCAATCTCGTTCTCAGCGGGGATCGACCAGCACAATTTCGCCGACGCGGTCGCCCTCGGCCTGGTGCCGGTGACCTCGTGCACGGACCTGCTCAAGACGGGCGGGTACGCGCGCGCGCGCCGGTACTTTCAGAACCTGGCGGAGCGCATGGACGCGGCCGGCGCCCGCACGATCGAGGAATTCAGCAGGCATGCCCCGGCCGCGGCCGCCTACGTCGAGCGCCTCTTGCAGGATCCGCGCTACCACGCGGCGCAGAACCGTAAGGCGCCTCACAAGATCGGCCGGCGCCTGATCCTGTTCGACTGCATTACGTGCGATAAATGTGTGCCGGTCTGCCCGAACGATGCCAACTTCACGCTCGCCCTTCCCGCCGCCGAGCTACCGGTCGCCAAGGCGCGCCGCGAGGCCGGGGTGTGGGTGGTGCGGGAAGAAGGGCGCGTCGCGCTGACCGAGCGGCACCAGATCGGGAACTTCGCCGATTTCTGCAACGACTGCGGCAACTGCGACGTGTTCTGCCCGGAAGACGGCGGCCCCTATGTGCTGAAGCCGCGATTCTTCGGAAGCGAAGAGGGGTGGCGCCGCGTCCCGCTGCAGGATGGCTTTTACGTGGAGCGCCGGCAGGAGCGCGATGTCGTGCTGGGGCGGTTTTCCGGCACGGAATACCGGATGGCGATCGCCGGCGGGCGCGTGTCATTTGCCGGCCCGGGCTTTGAGGTACATTTTGACGAACACGACCCCGTCGGATCGATGCACGGCGACGCCGAGACCGAGGTTGATCTCACATACTTTGAAATCATGAACCGGCTCCGCACCGCGCTCTTCGCGCCGCGCGAAGTCAACTACGTCAACTGCCTCTCTTCCCATGCCTGACAACCGGCACGCCGACATCGCACGCCTCGCCGAGCGCTTCACGGGCGACATGGTGCAGTTTCTTCGCGACATGATCGCGATTCCATCTGAGAGCGCCGAGGAAGCGGGCGTCATCGAGCGCGCCCGCACGGAACTGCAGAAGGTGGGTTTCGACGAGATCAAGATCGACGGCCTGGGCAATATCCTCGGCCGCATGGGAGACGGTCCCAGGGTCATTGCGCTCGACGCGCACCTCGACACCGTCGGTGTCGGCGATCCCTCCACCTGGAAACGGGATCCGTACAAAGGGGAACTGCGCGACGGCACCGTCTACGGCCGCGGCGCCGGCGACCAGGAAGCCGGATTCGCGGCGGCGGTGTATGGAGCGAGGATTGCGAAGGACCTCGGGCTCCTCGAGGGCTGCCAGCTCTGGGTCACGGGGACCGTGATGGAGGAAGACTGCGACGGCCTCTGCTGGCAGTACATCCTCCGGGAAGGCGTGCTTCGCCCCGACGTGGTCGTCATCACCGAGCCGACCAACATGGGCGTGTACCGCGGACACCGCGGGCGGATGGAGATCGAGGTCCGCACGCAGGGCCGCTCGGCCCACGGGTCCGCGCCAGAGCGCGGCGTGAACGCCGTGTACAAGATGGCCGGGATCATCGCAGACGTCGAGCGCCTGAACGAGCGCCTGCGCGACTCGGCCGATCCCACGCTCGGCAAGGGGAGCGTGACGATTGCGGACATCCGGGCGACGTCCCCCTCGCTCTGCGCCGTGGCGGACAGCTGCACGATTCATCTCGACCGGCGCCTCACGCGCGGCGAGACCCTCGAGAGCGCGGTTGCGCAGATCGAGGCGCTCGAGAGCGTCCGGCGCGCGGGGGCAACCGTGACCGTGCTCGAGTACGCGCGGCCCGCCTACACAGGACTCACGTATCCGACCAAGAAGTACTATCCCACCTGGTATCTCGACGACGGGCATCCGGCCGTGGCGGCCGCGGTGAGCGCCGCCGAGCAGGCCCTCGGCGCGAAACCGCGCGTGGCGCACTGGGGGTTTTCGACCAATGGCATCGCCACCTGCGGGATGTTCGGCGTGCCGACCGTGGGGTTCGGGCCCGGCGACGAGATCTACGCGCATTCGCCCGACGACCAGTGCCCCGTGGCCCACCTGACCACCGCCGCGCGCTTCTACGCGGCATTCCCGCAGGCGTTCCTCAGGAACTCACGATGACCCACGCTGCGCTTCGCGCGAAGATTGACTCGCTCGGCTCGCTCAATCCGAAATTGTTCAACCGCGACTTCCTGCTCACGTGGCAGCACGACGACCAGGCGCTGCATTCGGTGCTGCAGGCGGCTGACATCCTGCAGGACCTGACCCGGCTCAATGCATCCACGCGTGTCTTCCCGCGCGGGCTCGGGCTGTCGATCTTCCGTGACAAGTCCACCCGCACGCGCTACGCGTTCCGATCGGGATGCAACCTGCTCGGCCTTGCGACCGAGGAACTCGACGAGTCCACGTCGCAGATCTCTCACGGGGAAACGGTGCGGGAGACCGCGACGATGGTGGGGTTTCTCACCGAAACGATCGGCATCCGCGACGACATGTTCCTGGGCGAGGGACACGAGTTTATGACCGAAGTGGCCGGCTCGCTCGACGACAGCTTCCAGAACGGGGTGCTCGCGCGGCGACCGGGGGTGGTCAATCTGCAGAGCGACCTGGACCATCCCACGCAGAGCATGGCGGACCTGCGGCACCTGGCGAATGTCTTCGGCGGCCTCGACGCGCTGCGCGACAAGAAGATCGCCATGAGCTGGGCGTACTCGCCGAGCTACGGCAAGCCGCTCTCGGTGCCGCAGGGAATCGTGGCATTGGTGGCGCGTTTCGGCATGCACGTGGTCCTGGCGCATCCGCCGGGCTATGACCTGGTGGACGAACCGCTCGAGGCGGCCCGGAAGTACGCGAAGGAAAGCGGCGGATCCTTCGAGATCGTGGACTCCATGGGCGCCGCCTTCGAGAACGCCGACATCGTCTATCCGAAGAGTTGGGCGCCGGCCGAGATCATGCGCGAGCGAACGCGCCTGCTCCGCGGCGGGCAGAAGGACAAGCTCGCGGACCTGGAGCGACAGGCGCTCGAGAACAATGCGAGGTTCAGGAACTGGGAATGCGACGATGCGCGCATGAAGCTCACGCGGAACGGGCGTGCGCTGTATATGCATTGCCTGCCGGCGGACGTGACCGGGGTCAACTGCCAGGCCGGCGAGGTGTCGCGCGACGTCTTCGAACGGGCCCGCTTCGATACCTATCGCGAGGCGGGCTACAAGCCATTCGTCATTGCCGCGATGATCCTGGCGCTGCGGTTCGAGGACCCCGCCGCGGCCTTGCGGGAATGCCTCGGGTGAGTGCCCGCCCGCGGCACATCCCGATCCCACAGGCGAACACTCCGGGCGCCAACCCTCGCGTAGAAGCCATCTTTCCGCGAGGTTCCGCGGCATGCGTCTTGGTTGTGGACGATTGCGTCTCTTGACTGCGAGGCACTGATGATCGCGTTCCTGCGTGATCTTCGCCACGCCGCACGGGCGCTTCGCGGAAGCCTGGGCTTCACGGCTGCCGCGGTCGCGACCATGGCGGTGGGAGTGGCTGGCACAGCCGCGATGTTCAGCATCGTGAACGCCGTCCTGCTCGCGCCGCTGCCGTTTCCCGGCTCGGAGAGGCTGGTGGCGGACGGCGGCGTTCGACGGGATGCGCCGGCCGACCTGCGGGGGGCGTCGCTGAACGAGCTGCAGGACTGGCGCGAGCAGAGCGGCGCGCTGGAGTCATTCGCCGCGTGGCGCGACTGGGGCATGTCGAGGCACGACGGGGCGGAAGGCGAGCCGGTGTACGCCGCGATCGTCACGCCTGAGATCTTCCAGCTCCTCGCCGTGACGCCTCAACTCGGGCGGTTGTTCCGGCCGGACGAAGACCGGCCCGGCAGCAACCGCGTGGTCGTCATCAGCGATGGTTACTGGCGCGAGCGGTTTGGGGGCGACCGCACTATCATCGGGCGCACCCTCGTCCTCGAGCGCGGACCCCGGGCCGCGTACACGATCATTGGGGTGCTGCCGCCGCACGTCTCGGAACTTCCGTCCTTCGAGGATGTGGAGCTGTTCGCTCTTTCGTCGATCGATCCCGACGCCGCCATCGGGCGTGACATCCGGAACCGGCGGGTGCTCGCGCGCGTGCGGCGTGGCGCAGGCATCGAGGAGGCCCGCGCCGACATGACCGTGATCGCGGCGCGCCTGGCGCGCCAGTATCCGGACACCAACGCCGACTGGGACATTGCCGTGCGTCCGCTGATCGAGCAGGAGGTGGGTCCGATCGGTGGCGCGCTGCGCGCGCTGTTCCTGGCCGTCGGGTTCGTGCTCGTCATTGCCTGCGCCAATGTGGCCGCCCTGCAGCTCGCGCGCGCGCTCGTGCGGAGGCGTGAGTTCGCGGTGCGCCAGGCGATTGGCGGCAGCCGGTTCGACCTCGTGCGGGCATTGGTCGCAGAGGGGCTCCTCCTGTCGCTCGCCGGCGGTGCGGCCGGCGTGATGCTCGCCTCCTGGCTCGTGGACGCGATGCTGGCGGCCGGCCCCGCCATCCCGAGGGTCCGCGATGTGGCGGTGAGCGTGCCCGTCCTGGGGCTTGCGCTTGCCGCCTGCACGGCGGCTGGCCTGGCTGTGGCGCTGCCCGCATCGCTGCTGGCCACGCGGCTCGACGTCGTGCGAGGGCTGAAGGAAGAGAGCGGCTCTCTGCCGAACGTCCGCGCGTACCGGTGGCGTCTCGGCTTCGTGGGCGCCCAGATCGCCATGGCCCTGGCCCTGCTGACCGGCGCCATGCTGGCGGCCCAGACCTTCATGGGGATCCTCACACTGCGTCCCGGGTTCGATCCCGTGAACCTGGCCATGGTGTCGGTTTTCACGCCGCTCGAAAGAAAAGGAGCCGAAGTGGCGGCCGGCTACGCGCGGGCGATCGACGAGATCCGGGGAATTCCCGGCGTCCGCTCTGCGAGCGCAGTCTCCGGTGGTCCACTCTTCGGCGGGCCCGAGACGATGGAGCTTCGAGTCGACGACGGCTCAGGGCCGACCGCTTCCGGACCGGCAAGGTATTTCAACGTGGCGCCCGGCTACTTCCGCACGCTCGGCGCGACGCTGCGACGCGGCCGCGATTTCACCGCGCAGGACCGGGCTGGCGCTCCCGCCGTCGCGATCGTGAACGAGGCATTCGCCCGCAAGTACGTGACCGCCCCCGATCCGATTGGCGCGCGAGTCGTGTCCGCGCGCGGCGGCGGCGCGGTGACGATCGTCGGCGTCGCCGGCGATCTCCTGCAGGAGTTCCGCGCGGCAGTGCCGCCGCAGCCGGAAGTCTACTTCCCCTACGCGCAGTCGCCTCGGTGGGCCACCTATCTCGTCGTGCGTGCCGACAACCTGGAGGCGGCGCTGCCGGCCATCCGGGAGCGCGTCCGCACCGCGGACCCGTCGCTGCGGGTGGGATCGCCGCTCCTGATGGCCGAACGGATCGCGCGGTCCTCGCGGGCACCGCGGTTCACACTGTTGCTGCTGGGCACGTTTTCGGGAGTTGCCGTGCTGCTCAGCGCAATCGGCGTGTACGGGCTCGTCAGCTACTCGGTGGCGCAGCGGACTCGTGAGGTTGGCGTGCGGGTCAGCCTTGGCGCGCAGAGCGGGCACATCATCCGGTTGTTTGTGAAAAGCGGTCTGGTGGCGGTGGCCGCCGGCAGCCTGGTGGGGCTGGCGGGAACGGTGGCGATCAGCCGCCTGATGGCCGCGGCGTTGCCGCAGATGGACGAGCTCAGGCCCGGCGCCGCGCTGTTCTCCTGGACGCTCCTGGTCGGCGTCGCGGCGCTGGCGTGCTACCTGCCCGCGCGCCGCGCGCTGCGCATCGATCCCATGCAGGCGTTGCGCGTGCAGTAAGCCGCCGCGTGCCCCGGGACGGTCACCGCCGGATCCCGGAAAAGATGACGGCGATGTTCGCCTCGGCGGTGATCACACCGCGGGCGCGCAGGTCAAACAGCCCCGCGAGCCCCGCCGAGCCGGTGTGATCGACGTTGATCCCCGTCGTCTCGCGGGCGCACGCGTTGGCCGCGACCAGCGTGGCTTCATCCACCACCACCGGCCGTCCGCCACTTTCCAGCATCCCGCGCACCACCGCGAGCCAGTCGTACGTCTCGTCGTCGAGGATGCCGTGCGCGATGCTGCGCGGCTCTGATTCCCACGGCCACATGAACTCCGGCCGGTGCGTGGCCGCATAGCGAACCGCCTCGTCGAGGCCGGTGCAATGCGCGCGTCCGGCCACGCGTTCATACGCGCGCGCGAGCGGCGCCGCAGCCCTCGTCTGCATGGTGTAGATCCGAGGCCCGCGCCGGAGCCGGCCGAGGGCAACCGCGCGATCGAAGCCCTGGATGCACGCGCTCGCCAGCGCGCCGCCCCCCACTTGCACGACGAGACCGTCGAGTTCCGTGCCGCCGGCCTGATCGATCATTTCGTACGCGAGCGTCTCGCCCCCCTCGATCGTGAGCCCGTTGTCCGGCCCCTGGCAGCAGAAGGGCAGGGCTCCCTCGGCGAGCGCCTCCTTGAAGCGGAGATAGCAGGGGTCCCCGATTTCTCCCGGCCGGCGAGGACAGACGACGAGTGAAGCGCCGAGATCGCGCAGCCGTTCGACGACGCCAGGATCGGCATCAGGCGGAATGAACGCGTGCAGGGTCCATCCCGCCGCGCGTGCCACCACCGCAGCCGCCAGCGCGGCGTTGCCGCAGCTGGCGATCGCCAGCGAATAAGTGGGACAGTCACACTTTTCCCGCTGATCCGCGCCGGGAAAAGTGTGACTGTCCCACTTATTCGCCACCAGGTGCAGCATGATCCCGGCAAGATGCCGCCCCTTGTGCGAGCCTGAGACGTTGCCGGTCTCGTCCTTCACCCAGACGCCGCCGCGCGGGGAGAACCCGAGCGCATCGGAGAGGGCGGCGTGGCGGCTGAACGGCGTGACCCTGAATCCATGGCCCGCGACCGTGGCCACCGCGCTGTCCAGTCGCTCGACGCGCTCGACGTAGTCTGCATCGGACGCGCCCGCCGTACGGGCCACGTCGTACGACAAGAGCAGCGTGCGATAGCGGACGAACGGGTTGTTCTCACCTCCGGCCGGCCACGGTGGCGCCGTATCGCCCAGCAGCTTGGTGACGACATGATCGGCATCCGGCAACGCGCCGGCCGAGGGGCACCGAAACGGCGGGGGAGCGACGCCGCTCGCTGAAACCGACGTGCCGCACGCTGCGCATACCAGCCGGAACGCTGCCATCAGATCGCGGCCTCGACGCCCACCTCGCGGTTGAACTCCGCGATCATCTCGTCCCATTGCGGCACGGTACGGCGCAGCCTCTTCCAGAATGCCGGTGAGCGGCGCGCCTCGAAGTCCTCGATGGAAACGCCCTGCTGCTCGACCCAGGTGTAGTACCCCAGGTTGAAGATGCGATCGCGGTCGCGCGCGCTCAACTCCAGCAGATGATCGGTGGAGACGCCGGCCAGGTGCTCGCCGAATGTCTCGCCGGCCGCGAGCGCGTCGAACGTCCCGCCGAAGTGCTTCTTGACCGCCTTCTGCCGCTCGGTGCCGTACATCATCGCACCGTCGGTCGCGACGGTGACGACCAGATCATCGGGGCCGAGGTCGAAGTACTTCGCCACCTTGATCGAGGCCACGACGTTGCAGATGCTGGACAAGCCAAGAGACGACAGCCGGTTCACCAGTTCGGGCGCCACCCCGCGGCGGCGCACGAGGTATTCGCGTCCCGCCGGCTCGTTGAACAGCAGTTCGAGCGAATCGGTGGCGCGGTCCGATACGCCCGCCACCACGTCGGTGTTCATCACGTTGTGGATGAGCGGCACGTGCTTGTCGCCGATGCCCTGGATGTTGTGCTCCCCGAATCCGTTGTACAGCAGCGTCGGGCATTCGAGCGCCTCGACCGCCGCCACGCGCGCGCCGCAGAACTCCTTCAGGTAATCGCCCGCCGCCAGCGTGCCCGCCGACCCGCTGGCCGACACGAACGCGGCCAGCGAGAGATTCGGCTCCGCCGCGCGCATCGATTCGACGATCCGCTCCATCGCACGGCCGGTCACGTGCCAGTGCGCCAGGTAATTCCCGAACTCGGAGAACTGGTTGAGAACCACGTTCGCGGGATCCTTCGACAGCTCCCGGCACGCGTCGTAGATCTCCTTGACGTTGCTCTCCGTGCCGGGCGTCCGCATGATGTCGCCCGGTGCCGTGACCCACTCTTCGAGCCACCGGAAGCGCTCCTCGCTCATGCCGGCGGGCAGAATCGCCACGCCGCGGCAGCCCATGATTCGCGAAATCGCCACGCCGCCGCGGCAGTAGTTGCCGGTCGACGGCCACAGCGCGCGGCGCGCCGTCGGATCGAAATGGCCCCGGACGATGCGCGGCACGAGGCAGCCGTACGCGGCCAGCACTTTGTGCGCATGAATCATCGGGAACCGATCGCCGAGCGCGACGACGATGCGTGCCCGGACGCCGGTAAGGGCTTGGGGCAGAACGATGTGTCCCGGAACGGCGGTCTGCCGGCGGCGCGACGCGTCGTTGAACCAGTGGACGCGGAACAGGTTGAGCGCGTGCGGCGCGTCGGGATCGACCGCCTCCAGCGCCCGCTGGATGCCTGGAGGAATCGTCGCAGGTTCAGCCAGCTGTGCGAAGGTGGGAAGGGTGATGCCTTTGTCACGGAATCGCTCCGCGGCGCGCCTGCGCACGGCGGCATCCACAGGGGTCGTATCGAAGCCGGTCTGAGTCACGAGTGCCTCTCGGTCCTTATGTGATGTCGGCCATCCGCCGCCAGACGCCGGGCGCGATCTCGCGCGCCTGCCGCCGGATTTCCTCGGCGTCGCCGGTTTGAAGCGTCCCATTGCGCACGACCACGCGCCCGCCGATCGTCAGGCGCGACACGTGGCCGCTCCCGTCGAACTCGCAGAGATCGTCAATGGGCCCTGAGAGTTCCGCGGCGAGCACATGTCCGGCGTCCGCCCGACCGAGCGCGACGCCGCGGTCCTCGCCGTGCCGCGCGCTCTCGTCGACCAGCGCCGCAACCTCTGCGCGCATGTCCGAGGGGAAGCCGTCAGTGCCAAGCGCCACCCGCATGCTGCATCCCAGGGCGCGGGGATAGCCCACCCCGTTGTTCCGGTTCGACCGCGGGTTCTGCACGATCCAGCAGCCGCACTGGTCCGTTTCGCGGACCTCGGCGTCGCCGAGATGGACGCCGTGCGCCAGGATCGACCCATCAGGCACCGCGTCGAGCGCACGCAGCCGGTTGAACGGGCCCGCGTAATGGCGCCCGATCGCGTCGTCCACCTCAACGCGGTCCTCCGCGACATGCACGTGGAGAACGGTCGCAAGCTCGGCGCAGAGCGACCCCGCTTCGCGGATCGTCTCGTCCGACACCGTGAACGGCGCATGGAGGCCGACGATCCCCTTCACGAGGGGGCGCGTGTTCGCCTTGATGAATCGGCGACACTCCGCAAGCCCGCGCCGTGCCTCGTCGCGGCCGCCATTCCGCTCGGTCGCCCCAAAGCAGAGCACGGCGCGGATCCCGAGCTCATCGCAGGCCTCCGCGATGACATCGAGCGAACCGTCGATGAAGTTCGGGGACTCGTGATGATCGATGAGCGTCGTGGTGCCGTGGAGCAGCGCCTCGGCGAGGTAGAGCCGGGCCGAGGCGCGGAGCGACGCCTCGTCGAGCGCCCGGTCGAGCCGCCACCAGATGCGCCCGAGGATCTGGACGAAGTTCTCCGGCGCGCGCTCGGGTGCCGGCATGCCGAACGGCGCCAGGCCGCTGTAGATGTGCGTGTGCGCGTTGACGAAGCCGCGGGCGGAAAGCCGCCGATCAGCGGCCATTGGTCCTGATCCGGCCCACGCTCATCGCACGAGCGGCCGGGGAGTCCTTCATCGGCAGCGTGCAGCGGCGGATGCCGTCGAAGGCCTCGAGGGCGCCGGCCACCGCGGCCGCGGTCGGCACGAGCCCGATCTCGCCGACCCCCTTCGCGCCGAACGGGCCTTCCGGCTCGGGCTCCTCGACGAGGATGACTTCCACGCCAGGCATGTCGCGCGCGCGAAGCACACCCAGCTCGCGCAGTTTCGTCGTCGCGGGCATGCCGTCGGGACAGGGGAGTTCCTCGGTGAGCGCGTAACCCAGGCCCATGTGGATCGAGCCTTCGATTTG